>JACPZD010000015.1 GCA_016195665.1 Gammaproteobacteria bacterium
ATTGCGCAAGGCCGCCAAACGTACAGTCAGCGATTTGTGGGATGAAATCGGAAAACTCCTTGATGCGTTCTCGCTAGACGAATGCAAAAACTATTTTGCGTCTTCTGGATATGTATGTGCTTAAATCAAAAATGCTCTAGCGTCGGCGGCCGCCATCCGCGAAGCCGTTGAAACCTTATCGAATCATCCCCTGATAGGCAGACGCGTCGAAGGGAACGTGCGCGAGTTGGTTATTTCCTATGGTAAAACCGGCTATATTGCGCTTTACCGCTTCCTGCCCCGGCAGAACCTGATTCGCATTCTCGCCATCCGGCGCCAACGTGAGCTGGATTATCCGGTTTAGCCGGATAGTCGTGGTTTAGAGGTGCCCTTTAGGTGACGATAAGTTTTACTCCGGCGATGACCAGCACCACGGCGAGCAGGCGGCGCAGAATAGGGCTGGCCAGACGCCGGCTGCCCAGTTCGGCGCCGATAAAGCCGCCCAATATCGCGGCCGGCACCCACCAGACTATGGGCGCGGGAATGTATTTTACGCTGGTTAGGTGGCCCAGCAGTCCGGCTATTGACTTGGCCAGGATGAAAGGAGCGGCAACTGCCGAGGTGTGCCGCACGTCGGCCCAGCGCATGAACAGCAGCAGCGGGCTGAGAAAGATACCGCCGCCGACGCCGGTCAAGCCGGATAACAGGCCGATACCCGAGCCGGAGGCAACGGCGATGGGCAGCGAGACCGGCCGGGTCGCCGTACCGGTTGCGGGGGAATGGCGAAATAAACGGTAGGCGGCGAAGATCAGCACCGTGCCTACTATGGGTTTATAGAACTGATCGGGCAGGGTGAGTGCGCCGCCCAAAAAGGCAAACGGCACGGCGCTCGCGGCGAACGGCCAAAACAGCGGCCAGCTAAAATAACCGGCCCGCGAGAAACGCCAGGTGGCGATCAGCGAGACGCAGATATTGAGTGACAAGGCGGCCGGTTTCATCGCTTCGGGCGCCAGGCCGAATAAGGCCATCGCCGCCAGGTAACCGGACGCGCCGCCGTGACCGACCGAAGAATACAGCAGCGCGGCGGCGAAGATCAGGATGGCTAAAATGAGCGAGTCGGTGTGCACAGCCGGACCGACAGGGCGATGACAAATTGTCTCAGCAACAACGCCGCACGCCGTTCCATTTGCGCTCCTGTTCGTGTTTGAAAAAATCACTCCGGCCGAGCGGCGTTTCAGTGGGGTGCGCCTGGCTGTGATGCGCAAGATAACGCTCGTAGGCATCGTCGCCGCTGAGTTGGCGGATAACCTTGAAGAAAGCTGAAATTTTTTCTCCCAGCATCACTCAATCCCGCACCCAGTCTCCGACCAGGCGGCTCGGTATGTGCGGTGACTCGGTGACGGGCAGCACCGGTTTGCCGCTTAAATGACGCGCCACGACGCGCAGCATGTCGAGCACCACGATCCACAACACTAGCACAAAAAACAGAGTGAGCCAGCCGTCCAGTTGCTGATTAAAGATAAGATGCGGCGCAACGGCGGCCTTGTCGGGTGGCAGTATCCCGGCGGCGAGTTTGCCGGCCATGTCGTTGGCGGCGGCGAAAAAGCCGATGCGCACATCCTCGCTCATGATCTTCTGCCACGCCGCGCTGGTGGTAACGATGACCAGCCAGGTGAGTGGCAAACCCGTGACCCAGGCGTATTTCAGTTTTCCCGATTTGATCAAAATGCCGGTGGCGACCGACAGCGCGATGCCCGCGAGCATTTGATTGGACATGCCGAACAGCGGCCACAGGATATTCACGCCGCCGTTCGGGTCAATGATGCCGATGTATAAAAAATACCCCCACGCGGCGACGATGGCGGCGCTGGTGATGAGCACGGACGGATACCACGCCGTGCGTCCCATCGGTTGCCAAATATTGCCCAGCAGGTCTTGCAGCATGAAGCGCCCCACGCGGGTGCCGGCGTCGAGCGTCGTTAAAATAAACACCGCCTCGAACATGATGGCGAAGTGATACCACATGGCGAGCAGGCCTTGGCCGAAGGCGCTGCCGAAGATGCTCGCCATGCCGACCGCGAGCGAGGGCGCGCCGCCGGTGCGGGCGAACAGCGTCGCCTCGCCCATTTGCCGCGCGAGTTCGTTCATTTGTTCCACCGTGACCGCGAAACCCCATGAGGATATTTTGGCGACTGCGTCCGCGGCCTCCTTGCCGACGATGCCGGCGGGGCTGTTGATGGCGAAATACACGCCGGGGTCGAGCACGGTGGCGGCGATCATCGCCATGATGGCGACGAACGATTCCAGCAACATGCCGCCGTAGCCGATCATGCGGATGTCGCGCTCGTTACAGATCAGTTTCGGTGTGGTGCCTGAGGCGATCAGGGAATGAAAGCCGGACACCGCACCGCAGGCGACGGTGATGAATACGAACGGAAACAACGCGCCGCCGAAAATCGGGCCGCTGCCGTCTACAAATTGCGTAAGCGCGGGCATTTTAATGTCCGGGCGCAGCATCACGATGGCGATGGCCAGCAGCATCACGGTGCCGAGTTTCATGAACGTGGACAGGTAATCGCGCGGCGCGAGCAACAGCCACACGGGCAGGATGGCGGCGAGAAAACCGTAGCCGATGACAAACCAGGCGAGCGTCAGACCTTCCATGTCGAAGTAACCGCGTAAGGTTTCGCTGTGGTCTATCCAGCCGCCCCCCACCACGGCGAACAGCAGCAGGGCGACGCCGATCAACGTGGCCTCCAGTACCCGGCCCGGCCGGACGTGGCGCAGGTAAAGGCCGGTCAGGACGGCGATGGGGATCGTGGCGAACACCGTGGAGGTAGCCCACGGGCTGTGTTTCATGGCGTTGACGATGACCAGCCCGAGCACCGCGATCAGAATCACCATAATCAGCAAGGTGCCGATCAACGCCGCGGCGCCGCCGACCGCGCCCAATTCGTCGCGCGCCATCTGGCCGAGACTTCTGGCGTTGCGCCGTGTGGAGAAAAACAGTGTGACCATGTCCTGCACACAGCCGCCCAGCACCGCGCCAAACAAAATCCACAGTGTGCCGGGCAAATAACCAAACTGGGCGGCGAGGGTGGGGCCGACCAATGGCCCGGGACCTGCGATGGCGGCGAAGTGGTGGCCGAACACGATCCAACGATGGGTTGGTACGAAGTCGCGTCCGTCGTCGTTGCACTCGGCGGGCGTGGCGCGCGTTTCGTCAAGCGCCAGCGCCTTCGCTGCGATCCAGGCGCTGTAAAAACGGTAGCCGATGGCATACACGCACAGCGCCGCAACGATGAACCAGGTCGCGTTAATCGCCTCGCCGCGATGAAGCGCAATGCCGCCGACGGCGGAGGCGCCGAGTAGGGCGATCAATAACCAGGCAAGAAGAGTGGGTATGGTTTTAGGCATAATTATCGTGATAAAGATACAAGATACAAGATGCAAGATACAAGAGAAAAGAGAAAAGAGAAAAGAATACTAAGGCAACGACTCTTTGTACCTTGTATCTTGTATCTTTACTCTGTTACTCAGTAAACCAGTAACGTTTCGCATCCTGGCGATAGCGGGAGACCGTCATGCCCCGAGTTCCCATTTTGACGGTGATGGCGCCGGAGGCGGGTGAATCGAGCAGGCGTACGCCGCGCTGCTGGTAACGCTCCACGACTAGGGGGTGGGGATGCTTATAACGGTTGCGGTAGCCGGTCGGCAATAGAGTGAGTTGCGGTTGCACGGCGTCAATAAAGGCTTCGGTTGATGAAGTCTTGCTGCCGTGATGCGGGGCGACCAATACGTCGGCGTGCAGACCGCCGTTCCAGGCTTCCAGCAATGACCGCTCCGCCTCGGCCTCGATGTCGGCGGGGAGCAGCAGCGTGCCGTGGCGGCTGGTGACGAGGAGCGCACAGCCGGCATCGTTGCCGCGAAAACTCGTTTCCTCCGGCGGGTTGAGGAGGGTGAAATCCACGTCATCCCAACGCCAGGTTTGTCCGGCGTGACACTGTTCGGCGCCGGGCAGGCGTTCCGGGACGCCGCTCAGGATGTGTTTCGCCGGAAACGCGGCCAGCAACGACTGTGCACCTCCGATGTGATCGTTATCGCCGTGGCTCACCAGCAGGACATCGAGATCGTCCACGCCGGTCGCGCGCAGATAGGGAACGAGCACCGCGCGGCCAGCGTCGAAACGGGCGCTGAAGCGGGCGCCGGTATCAAATATCAATGCGTGCCGATGGGTGCGCACGACGGCGGCGAGACCTTGGCCCACGTCGAGCAGTGTAAACCAGACCTCACCCGCTGAGGGCCCGGGCGGGCGTAGCAGAAACAGCGGCAGCAGACCGACCATCCCCACCCAACGCGCGGGCCAGCCGCGCGGCATCAACAGCCACACCATGCCGATCAGGCCGACGGGTAAGGCCCACGACACCGGCGCGTGCTGCACCCACAGGCTGTAGTTCAGTCCGGAGAGATACTCCAATGCTATCCACAATAGCTCCATCACCCGGGCGGCGAACTGAAACAATAGCGATGAAATAATCTGCGGCAGCAACACGGCGCACAGCGCGCCCAACAGGGTGACCGGGATGACCAGCGACTCGATCACGGGGATGGCCAGCATGTTGGCGAACGGGCCGGACAGGGAGGTCTGCTGAAACAGCAGCAGCAACAGGGGCAAGAGGCCGACGGCGACCACCCATTGCAGGCGTCCCCACTGTTTCCATTTCGCCTCGCGCACGCGGCCTTGTACCGAGAACAGGATGACCGCGACCGAGGCAAACGACAGCCAAAAGCCGGTGGACATGACGGCGAGCGGATCGTAGATCAGCACCAGCAGCAAGGCGGTGGCCAGCAGTTGCGGCGGCCGCACGGCACGATTGAGCAGTATCGCGCCGAGCACCACCGCCAGCATAATTATCGCGCGCTGGGTGGGAATGGCGAAGCCCGCCAGCGCGGAATAGAACACCGCCGCCGCCAGCGCGACCACCGCGGCGGCCTTCTGCGCCGGCAGGCGCAGCACGGGGTAGCCGGGGATCGCCCACAGCCAGCGCACCAAAAAATACACAATCCCTGCGACGAGGCCGATATTCATGCCGGAGATGGCGACCAGATGCGTAGTGCCGGTGCGCCGCAACACTTCCCACTGCGCATCGCTGACGCCGCCCTGGTCGCCATTGGCGAAGGCGGTGATGAGCCCGGCCATCGGGCTTTGCGCCAGCGCGGCGTGGATGCGCTCGCCCAGCCATTGCCGGAAACGCCCGGTCGGATAGGAGTAAAGATTCGATGCGATCAGCCTGGGTGCTTGATCCGCGCGGACATAACCGGTGGCGCGGATGCGTTCGCTGAACAGGTGACCTTCATAGTCGAAGCCGCCGGGATTTTGAAAACCGTGCGGTCGTTTGAGACGCACCAGGAATCCCCATTCGTCTCCGACGCGGGGGTGCAGTTCCGGGTCGGAGATATTGAGCCGGATTTTGCGAGGGATTGTTACCGGCTCATCACCGAGCTTTGCGCGCGCTACGTCGAACTCAGTGCTGAAGCCGCGTTCCAGGTCTTTGGGCAGATCGGCGATCGTGCCTTCCACCCGGAGATCCTTGCCCTCCAATTCTTGCGGGAGACTGTCTTGTAAGATGAGGCCCGCTTGCAGGGTGACCCACAGGACCCCGGCCACGAAGATCAAGGGCACTGCAAACGCACGCCGCCATGCCGCCAGCGCCGTCAACGGGACGATCGGCAACGCCCACCACAGCGAGGGCAGACCGGGAAGCTGCTGCACCAGCATGATGCCCGCCAGAAAGGCGAGGGCGTGAAGTACGATGGGTAACCCCCTAGGCTACGTGTTTGAATAGCGCCATCTCATGGCCTTGCAACGGGACTCTTACCGCATGGCGCCCGCCGCGGCGTTCGACGCTCAGATTCTGCCCGGGCATGAGGAGACGGGTCAAGGTGTGTCCCTGCGGGTTTAGATGAAAATCAACCGTAACATAATCCTGGCGCGGTTGACTGTCCAGATTGAGCGCAACGAGAATTTCCGTGTCATCGAGAATGCGCGAATAGGCGAGCGTGCAACGGCCATCGAGAGGGTGGCCGAAATCGTCGCCGTTGCCCGAGATCTCGCGGAAGTATTGCCTCCCGTAACGCAATGCGGGTTCGCTTTTTCGCAAGCCGGCGATCTCTGCAATCGCCTGGTAGATAGGGTGAGCGGTGTTGAAGAAATGGTGACCCGTGGTGTTGAATGCGCCCCACCGGCCGCCGAACATGCACTCGCGCACCTCGTGGTCGCGGTCACCGCCGCCGTCGAAACCCTGTTCCGTACCATAATAGACACACGGCACTCCGCGCGAAGTCAGCAAGTATCCTATGGCGAGGATCGCCTGTCGGGTATGGGGATTGCCGTGCATGAAGCGGCGGTAAGGACGCGCCATTTGATCGTGGTTGTCCACGAAGGTGACGAAATACTGTCCCGCGGCGCCGTGATCGGCATATAAGGTCTGGAAACGCTCGTAACGTTCTCGCAGCACGGTGGGATTGCTAAAGCCTTTGATCGCTTCTTCCAGGACAAAATAAAGCGGGAAATCCAGACAGGCGTCGAGCGAGGGAAATCGCTCGGTGGTGCCTTCGATGCGGCTGTTACGCCCTATGTAACGTTCCAGGGTGAGGTCATCGGCCACCACTTCACCAAAAATAAAAAAGTTCTGTTTACCGATGCGTTTGGCGTATTCGCGGATGGCGTTGCAAAAGATCGCCGTGGCGCCGCTTTCGACGTGCTTCACGGTATCAAGACGGTAACCGTCAACGTCGGCGAAGGCGATCCAATATTTGTAGACCTTGATGAGCGCATCCAGCACCTCAGGCCGGTTGATATCCAGCTCTTTGAGGCTCAGGAAATCACCGTTCACTGCCTCGCCCGGGTCTTGCCAATCGCGTATCTGCCCGCGGCGTTTATAGCATTCCGCCCTTTGCAGTTCCTCCGGCCATACGGCGTCGTCACCCTGCAATCCGGGCGCGGGATCGCCCTCGCGCCATCCGCCGAATTCAAACGGCCCCGGCGCGTCTTTCCAGTAATAATAGGGATGGTCGCCGGGATAGGCCCAGTTGTCGCCGGTGTGGTTGATGATGACGTCGAGGATGACATACAGTCCCCTGGCGTGGGCCTGCTGCACCAGATCGCGTAAATCCTGTGCGCTGCCAAACCGTTTATCCACCTCGAGAAAATCCTGGATGCCATAGCCGTGGTAGCTGTCGTTGAACTCGCTGCGGTTTTTGAAGACCGGGCTGAGCCAAATGGCATTGGCCCCGAGCCCCTCAATGTAATCGAGACGGCGCAGCACACCCTTCAAATTGCCGCCCTGAAACACCTTTCCTTGCCCGGCATCGCGCCCTCTGGGGGTGCCGGCGGGGTCATACGCGGGGGTGTTGTGTTGATTATTGTCGAAGCGGTCCACCAGCAGAAAATAAATAAACAGATCGCGCCAGTCGGGCGGGGAAGGAAACGCGTCGTCGGGAGGGCTAAAATCCAGTTCTGTTACAGACCTGAGTGGAGTGGCCATCGCATATCTCCTCGGCGTAAGCTCTCAAGGGAGGAGTTTCAAAATATACGCTATAATTCACCTATGGCAAGAAAATTGATTAAACGCTTTATTTCCGATACGGACCAGATCCGCAGCCATAAAAATTTGCAGTTTCTAGGAAAATGGCTGCATAACCCCAGATTGTGGCATCTCAATCGGCGCTCCGTGGCCGGCGGCGCGGCGATCGGCCTGTTTATGGCCTTCGTACCCATGCCCTTTCAAATGCTCCCGGCCGCGGTATGCTCGGTGATCTTCAAGTTTAATATGCCGGTTGCCGTGGCGCTGGTATGGATTACCAACCCCTTTACCATCGCCCCCATCAGCTATTTCGCCTATAAACTGGGAGGTCTGCTGTTGGGTCTGCCCGTGCACGACATCGCCTTCGAGCCGACCTGGGAATGGCTGGTGACCGAGTTTACGTGGATCTGGCAACCCTTTGTGCTGGGATCGTTCGTCGTCTCGGCCGTATCGGCGGTTACAGGCTATTTTTTGGTGCACGCCCTGTGGCGCGTGCACGTCATCCGTGACTGGAAGCGGCGCAAGCTGCGCCGGAGGTCACCCTAAACCGTCGAGATATTTCTCGGCATCGAGCGCCGCCATGCAGCCCGAGCCCGCCGAGGTGATGGCCTGCCGATAGACGTGATCCGTCACGTCGCCGGCCGCGAACACGCCGTGGATGCTGGTTGCGGTGGCGTTGCCTTCGGCGCCGCTCTTGACCTTGATATAGCCGTAGTTCATCTCGAGTTGTCCCTCGAAGAGCGCCGTGTTCGGCTTGTGGCCGATGGCGATGAAAATCCCCTCGGCCTCGTGAGTGTGTACGCTGTTGTCCTTGATGTTCTTGACGCGCATGCCGGTCACGCCGCTGTCGTTGCCCAGCACCTCGTCCAGCGTGCTGTTCCAGATGATGCTGATATTGCCGCTCCCGGTTTTTTTGAGTAGCTGGGCGATCAGAATCTTCTCCGCCTTGAACTTGTCGCGCCGGTGCACCACGGTGACGTGGGAGGCGATGCTGGAAAGATAGAGCGCCTCTTCGACCGCGGTGTTGCCGCCGCCGATCACCGCGACCTTCTTGCCCTTATAAAAAAAGCCGTCGCAGGTGGCGCAACCCGACACACCGCGGCCTTTGTAGGCCTCTTCCGACGGCAGGCCCAGGTACATCGCCGATGCGCCGGTGGCAATGATGAGCGCGTCGGAGGTGTAGACGCCACTGTCGCCGGTGAGCCGGAACGGGCGTTGTTGCAGTTCGGCCTTATTGATGTGGTCGAAGATGATCTCGGTGTGAAAGCGTTCGGCATGCTCGCGCATCCGCTCCATCAGCGCCGGGCCTTGCAGGCCATGCACGTCGCCCGGCCAGTTGTCCACGTCGGTGGTGGTCATGAGCTGGCCGCCCTGTTCGAGGCCGGTGACCAGCACCGGGTTGAGATTGGCGCGCGCAGCGTAAATGGCCGCGGTGTAGCCGGCCGGGCCGGAGCCGAGGATGAGTAAACGGCAATGTTTGGGGGCGTTCATGCGTCAAGGTTCCAGATGTGGAATGACGCATAATAAACGCGAATGGCGGGAGTTTCTAGTTTTGACGTCCTCCGGCAAGGGCGTACATCCGTGGGCGGACACCAGGGTTAGTAGCGGAATCGCGTGGTTCCCGGGGATTTATCGTAATCTCGGTGAAGAAACTCGGACTGGGACGCAGGGCGAACTGGTTGACGTAGTCCTCCAGCCCGGCCAGTGCGTCGCGCATGCGAACTTCATCGCTCCGGCTGCCGGTAACGCGGTGAATTTCGATTTTAATGCGATCGGTATTCATGGGCATGTATCTAAAGAGAATAACGGCGGGCCCTAAAGAAACTTGAGTTTGTCCGGCCGAATGAATTCGGCCCTACTATTACCGGCGTCTTCCCAGGGCGGGTCTGGCGGCATACACTACTGCCGTGCGAATGAATCGCACCCACGCCCAGGAGCTTCGCCATGCAGATCTTTCGCACCCGGATGACCACACACGAAGATTTTTGCGATAGCGGCCTGAAGCGCGCCTTGAGCGCCTTCGATCTCACCTTCCTCGGCATCGGCGCCATCATCGGCACCGGTATCTTCGTGCTCACCGGCATCGCCGCGGCTACTATGTCAGGGCCTGCGGTCGTTCTGTCGTTCGTGGTGTCAGGTATCGCCTGCGCCTTTGCGGCGCTGGCCTACGCGGAGCTGGCCGCGAGTCTTGGGGGATGTGGCAGCGTTTATGGCTATAGCTACGCCGCGCTGGGGGAACTGGTCGCCTGGCTGGTGGGCTGGATGTTGATCCTCGAATACGGCGTGGCGACCGCGGCCGTGGCCAACGGCTGGTCGGGCTATTTTAACAACGCCCTGACCGCTGTCGGGCTGCCGTTGCCGGACGTCCTGACGCACGCGCCCAGTCAGGGCGGTATTATCAATCTGCCGGCGGCGGGGATCGTCGTCGCGCTTTCGATATTGCTCATCATCGGCGTCAGGCAAAGTTCGCAATTCAATACCGTGCTGGTGTTCGTCAAGCTGCTCACCATCACCGTGTTTATCGGCGTTGCGGTATTTCACGTCAACCCCGCTTTATGGGACCCGTTCATGCCCTTCGGTTGGTTCAACGCAGGCGCCGAAGGTAAACCGGTGGGGGTGTTGGCGGGCGCGGCTATCGTGTTCTTCGCCTACATCGGCTTCGACGCTGTCACCACCGCGGCCGAGGAGGCCAGGAATCCGCAGCGAGACGTGCCAATCGGCCTTCTCGCCTCTCTCGCCATCTGCACCGTGATATACGTCGTGGTGTCGGGCCTGTTGACCGGCATCGTTTCCTATAAAGATCTCAACGTCTCCTCGCCGGTGGCGTACGCCATGCAGTTGTTAGGGATCAATTGGGCCTCGGCCCTGATTGCGACCGGCGTCATCACCGGCCTCACCACCGTGATGCTGGTGTTGTACTACGGGCTCACGCGCATCTTCTTCGCCATGTCGCGCGACGGCCTGCTGCCGCCGTTTTTCGGCGCGGTGAACGCCAGCACCCAAACGCCGGTGCGGGTCATTGTTTTGTGCGGCGCCCTCATCGCCCTGACGGCGGGCTTCGTGCCGCTGGGCGATCTCGCCGAGCTGGTGAATATAGGCACCCTGAGCGCTTTCGTCATGGTTTGTATCGGCGCCATCGTATTGCGCTATACACGACCCAATCTGACGCGCCCCTTCAAGACGCCCTACCATCCGCTGATACCGGTTTCGGGGATACTTTCCTGCGGCGTGCTGTTGGCCAGTTTGCCGCACGTTACCTGGAAGCGCTTCGGGATCTGGATGCTGATCGGCATTATCTTTTATTTTGTCTACTCCATGCGCAACAGCCGGCTGGCAAATCTCACCCAACAAACGTAAGCGTAGAAAAACGCTTTGCAAATTCCGCTGCAAATGTGACGGTTTTGTGAGGACTGGCCGGCCTACAGAGATTATAGTTATCCGGTAATGACAATCTTTTCCATACGGTGACCACGATGCCGGAAATGCAGGGCGCTCGATCGGCCGCACGTTGGCCCAAGCTGCTCATCCTGCTCATTTTTGCCGCCGGTTTTGCCGCGTTTTTCGCGCTGGGCGGCAATACATGGCTGAATCTCGAGACTCTCAAACTCCACCGCGCCGAGTTGTTAAGCTATACCGAGCATCATTACTTTACTATGTTGCTGCTCAGCGCATTCATCTATGCGGCCGCCACCGCATTGAGCATCCCGGGCGCGGTGGTGCTTTCTCTGGCGATGGGCTTTTTATTCGGCCGCTGGGTGGGCGCCATCGTCATCGTGTTTTCCGCCACGCTGGGCGCTGCCTTGGTGTTTCTGGCCGCGCGTTACCTGTTCGCCGAGGCCGCAGAGCGCAAGGCGGGGGGGCTCGCCAAAAAAATGATTGAGGGTTTCAAGGAACATGCCTTCAGTTATTTGCTGTTCCTGCGTTTGGTGCCGCTGTTTCCCTTCTGGCTCGTCAACCTGGCGCCCGCCTTCACACCGATCAAACTGCGTACGTATGTGACCGCCACCGCCATCGGCATCATCCCAGGCAGTTTTGTCTTCGCGAATCTGGGACAGTCTTTGGGGCGTATAGACTCTGCCGGACAACTGATATCCGCTGAAACGCTGGGCGCTTTCGCCTTATTGGGGGTGCTTGCCCTGGCGCCGGTGGCCATCAAAAGATTGAAAACGAAAAAAGTGGCTGCTATCCGCCCGGATTCTCGATGATGACCTTACTGTTGATTGCATTGTTAGTACTGGCCCTGGCCTGGGCCAATGGCGCCAATGACGTCGCCAAGGGTGTCGCTACGCTCACCGGCGGCGGCGTGACGGGCGCGCGGCGCGCGATTGTGTGGGGGACCTTGTGCACCCTGTTGGGCGGTTTGGCCGCGTTGGTGTGGGGCGGCGCCTTGGTCAGTACCTTCAGCAAGGGATTTCTGGCGTCCGGATTTCCGGTGAGCCTCACCTTCGTGGCCGGGGTAATGGTGGGTGCGGCCGGTTGGGTGTTCACGGCCACGCGCTTAGGTTTGCCGGTCTCCACCACGCACGCCCTGCTCGGTGGCGTGGTGGGCGCGGCCCTGGTGTTGGCAGGGCCGGAAGGGCTGCGTACCGCCGCCATCGCCAATAAGGCCCTGTTGCCCTTGCTGGTGAGTCCGGTGATTGCCGTTGCGCTTTGCTGGGGACTGTTGCTGACGGCAAGATTTGTGGAAAAAATGATCCCGGCCTGGAGCCCGGGCTGCTGTGACCAAGAGGCGTGGCAAAAAAATCCGTTCGTCTGCGCGCAAAACGCCGAACAGTTACCCTTGCCTTGGGTGCAGCGCATCTGGATCGGGTTGCACTGGCTCTCCAGCGGCGCGACCAGTTTTGCGCGCGGCTTGAATGACGTGCCCAAGATCGCCGCCTTTCTGGTTCTGGTGACAGCGCTGGCGCCCAGCCTGCCCGCCGCTGTTGTTCAATACAACGCCGTCTGGCCGATCGTCGCGGTGACCCTGTTCATGGGCTTGGGCAGCGTGTGGGGCGGTTTCAGGGTATTGCAGGTGCTGGCGCACCGCGTCACACCCATGGACACCCGCACCGGCCTGGTCGCCAACGTCGGCACCTCCTTCCTGGTGCTCGCCGCCACGCCGTTGGGCCTGCCGGTTTCCACCACGCATGTGAGCACCGGCGCCTTGATGGGTATCCGCTGGGGCGAGGGCGTGAAACCGGATCAAGCCGATGCCTTGAAGCTCATTCTGTTCGGCTGGGTGATTACCCTTCCGGTGGCCGCCCTGCTGGCCGCCGCAACGGTTTGGCTGTCACGCTGGGCTTAGCGCCATGCGCGCCACCCTGCCACTGCTCGAAGTCACCGACTTTCCCGCCTTGCGCCGCGGGAAACTGGAAACCTTGCAAGTCAATCTGGGTTATCTGTGTAATCAAGCCTGCGTGCACTGCCATGTGAACGCCGGCCCCACCCGCAAGGAGATCATGCAGCGCGACACCGTGGACTGCGTGCTGGATTATCTGCGTGCTACCAGAATGAGCGCTTTGGATCTCACAGGCGGTGCGCCTGAAATGAACCCGGACTTCAAGTATCTGGTGCGTGGCGCGTGTGACCTGGGTGTGAGGGTCATAGACCGCTGTAACCTCACCGTGCTGGAACTACCTGGGCATGAGGATACGGCGCGGTTCCTGGCCGAGCACCAGGTGGAGATTACCGCCTCGCTGCCTTGTTATCTGGAAGAGAATGTGAACAGCCAGCGCGGCGACGGCGTGTTTCAGGCCAGCATACGGGTCTTGCGCATGCTCAACAGCCTGGGCTATGGCCGGCCCGGCAGTGGTCTTATCTTGAATCTGGTCTATAACCCGTTGGGTCCGTCATTGCCGCCGCCGCAACAGGCGCTGGAGCAGGACTATAAGAAATATCTCGGCGAGCACTATAGTGTCGTTTTCAATCATCTGTTCAGCCTCGCCAATATGCCCATCCAACGCTTCGGCAGCACGCTGGTTTCCAGAGGGCAATTTGACGGCTATATGGACTTATTGCGCGGCGCGCATCAGGATGCCAATCTCGAAACTGTGATGTGTCGCTCGCTCATCAGCGTGGATTGGCGAGGCTATGTGTACGATTGCGATTTTAACCAGATGCTGAAGCTCCCGCTGCGTTTGAACGGCAAGCCGCGCGTACACCTGCGCGAGCTGATGAAGGTCAATCTGGAAGGCCGCGGCATCGTGGTCAAGAATCACTGCTACGGCTGCACGGCCGGGCAGGGGAGCAGTTGCGGTGGGGCGTTAAATTAAAAACGATTCACCGCGGAGGACGCGGAGGAAAACAAAATGATTTTGATGTTATCTCTTTGTGTCCTCTGCGGTGAACGCAGTGTGTAGGGTGGGCACGTTGTTTGTGCCCACACGGAATCATATGCAGTTGACATGTGGGCACAAACAACGTGCCCACCCTACCAACTGGAAGGCCGCGGCATCGTGGTCAAGAATCACTGCTACGGCTGCACGGCCGGGCAGGGGAGCAGTTGCGGTGGGGCGTTAAATTAAAAACGATTCACCGCGGAGGACGCGGAGGAAAACAAAA
>JACPZD010000016.1 GCA_016195665.1 Gammaproteobacteria bacterium
CGGTCGGACGTTCCCCGCGCTCCAGCGCACCTAACACACGGTCACGCAAGTCTCTTGAATACGCATACATAGTCGCCCCTCCCCTATGACAGGGACACTATAACACATAAATGTAAATACTTAAATCAAAAATGCTCTAGATCATTGCCTTGTCAGGCTGATATGATCGAGCTAATTTCTAACCAGAAGTTTTTCAAGAATACGCTGGTAAAATTTGCTCAAGATATCCAATTCGCTGACCTTTGCGCACTCGTTGAGTTTGTGGATTGTCGCATTCACCACTCCCAGTTCGACAACCTGGGCGCCGGTGGGGGCGATGAAGCGGCCGTCGGAGGTGCCGCCGCTGGTCGAGATCTGGGTCTCGATGCCGGCGGCGTCTTTTATGGCGGCGCTCACGGCGTCCACGAGTACGCCTTTGGGGGTGAGAAAAGGCTGACCGGAAAGGCGCCAGTCTAAATCGTATTTGAATTTGTGCTTGTCCAAAACGGCGTGTACGCGCTGTTTGATATGTCCAGGTGTGAGTTCTGTGGAAAAACGGAAGTTGAACACCACTTCCAGATCACCGGGGATGACATTATCGGCGCCGGTGCCGGCGTGGATGTTGGAGATCTGAAAAGTGGTCGGCGGAAAGAACTCGTTGCCTTGATCCCATGTCTGCGCGCAGAGTTCGGTAAGTGCGGCGGAAAAAAGATGAATGGGGTTGGCGGCGAGGTGGGGGTAAGCGACGTGGCCCTGGGTGCCATGTATGACCAACTTGCCGGTGAGTGAACCGCGCCGGCCGTTTTTGATCGTGTCGCCGACGGTTTGCACGCAGGTGGGTTCGCCAATGACGCACCAGTCTATCTTTTCTTTTCTATCTTCCAGGTGTTCGACCACCTTGACCGTGCCGTTGACACTCGGCCCCTCCTCGTCGCTGGTGATGAGGAAACCGATAGAGCCTTTATGATCGGGATGCTCTTTGATAAAACGCTCCACCGCAGTGACCATGGCCGCAATGCCTCCCTTCATATCGGCGGCGCCGCGTCCATAGAGATAACCGTCGCGCAGCGTCGGTGTGAAGGGATCGGAGTGCCACTGTTCGAGCGGCCCGGTGGGTACGACATCGGTGTGACCGGCGAAGACGAACAGGGGGGTGTCTTTCCCGCGCCTCGCCCAGAGATTGTCCACCTCGCCGAAGCGCAGATGCTCTATTTTGAAACCCAGCGGTTCAAGACGCGCGGCGATGGCCTGCTGGCAACCCGCATCTTCGGGGGTGAGCGAGCGGCGTGAGATCAAATCAATGGCAAGGTCGAGTGTGTCGGACATTTACTTCTTCTTGGTAAAAAGAGTTTCGTAGTCTTTTTCATTGAATCCAACATGGTATTTTAGGGCTTTCTCGCCAACAGCCAGCACCGGCCGCTTGATGACCGTTGGATGGGCAAGCATGAGAGAGGCGGCCTTCTTCTCATCCAGCTTGGCTTTGTCCTTTTCCGGCAATTTGCGCCAGGTCATGCCGCTTTTGTTGAGCAGTGCCTCCCAGCCCAGGTTTTTGATGAATGTTTTTAGCAGGGTTTGATCTAGGCCGTCTTTACGGAAATCATGAAAGCGGTAATCTACGCCGCGCTTCTCCAGCCAGGCGCGCGCCTTTTTCACGGTTTCACAGTTGGTGATGCCGTAGACGGTGGTCATGAACTAGATGTCCCGCAACAATTCGTTGATACCGACCTTGCCGCGCGTCTTTTCGTCCACTTGTTTCACAATCACCGCGCAATACAGGCTGTAGCTGCCGTCCTTGGACGGCAGGTTGCCCGATACGACTACTGAGCCAGCCGGGATGCGGCCATAGCTGACTTCGCCCGTCATGCGGTTGAATATCTTGGTGCTCTGGCCGATGTACACGCCCATCGAGATCACCGAACCCTCCTCGACGATGACACCTTCAACGACTTCCGAGCGTGCGCCGATGAAGCAGTTATCCTCGATGATGGTGGGGCTCGCTTGCACCGGCTCCAGCACGCCGCCGATGCCGACGCCGCCGGAGAGGTGCACGTTCTTGCCGATCTGCGCGCAGGAGCCGACCGTCGCCCAGGTGTCCACCATCGTGCCGCTGTCCACATACGCCCCGATGTTCACATACGACGGCATGAGCACCACCGAGGGCGCGATGTAAGAGCCGCGCCGCGCCATCGCGGGAGGCGCCACGCGCACGCCGCTTTGCTTGAAGCGCGCTTCGTCGTAGTCGCTGAACTTGCCGGGGACCTTGTCGTAATAAGCGCTATAGGCGCCCTTGATAAAGTGATTGTCCTCGATGCGGAACGACAGCAGCACCGCCTTTTTGAGCCATTGATGCACCACCCACGCGCCGTTTTGCTTTTCCGCGACGCGGAGTGTGCCGTTATCCAGCAGCGCCAGCGCTTCGCTGACGGCGTCCTTAACTTTGGGCTGTACCTTGTGCGGGGTGATTTCGGCACGTTGCTCGAAGGCTTGTTCGATGATGTCCTGTAGGGCGTTCATGGTTTCCTATTATGATCTTAATGAAATAATAAATTCAGAGATGCGCGTCGCCGCTTCCAGACACTCTTCCAGCGGCGCAACCAGCGCGATGCGCACCCGGCCGTACCCTGGATTGACGCCGTGCGCCTCGCGCGAAAGGTAGCTGCCGGGCAACACGGTGATATTGTGCCGGGCGTATAGTTCGCGCGCAAAGGTCAGATCGTCCCCGGGAGTCCTCAACCACAGATAAAAGGCACCCGCGGGGCGAGCAACCTCGGTGACTTCGCCGAGAACGGCGATCACGGCGTCGAATTTTTCCTGATATAGGCGCCGGTTTTCCCGCACATGCTGCTCATCACGCCAGGCCTTGATGCTGGCGGCTTGTACCGGCGGGGGCATGGCGCTGCCATGATAGGTGCGATACAGATGAAATTGCCCGATGATGTCCGCATCGCCGGCGGCGAAGCCGGAGCGCATGCCCGGAACGCTGGAGCGCTTCGACAGGCTGTGAAACACGACGCAGCGCCGGTAATCGTCGCGCCCCATCCGCGCTGCGGCCTCCAGCAGGCCGGGAGGAGGGTTGCTCTCATCGAGATAGATTTCAGAGTAACACTCGTCGGACGCGATAATGAAATCATGTTCGTCCGCCAGCCGGATGAGTTGCTGAAGTGCGGCCAGGCCGAGCGCCGCGCCGGTGGGATTGCCCGGCGAGCAGATATAAACCAATTGACAGCATTGCCACACATCGGCGGGCACAGAGGAAAAATCCGGGAGAAATTCAGACTCCTCGGTAGTGTTGATAAACCACGGCTGTGCGCCGGCCAGTAGCGCGGCGCCCTCGTAGATCTGATAAAAGGGATTGGGCATCAGTACCAGCGGATTCCGGCTGCGGTCCACCACGCACTGCGCGAAGGCGAACAATGCTTCGCGCGTACCGTTCACGGGCAGGATATGGCGTTCGATATGCAGGCTGCCGGGCGTTAACTGAAAGCGGCGCGCCAGCCATTCGGCAATCGCCTGCCGCAGCGCGGGGATACCGCGCGTGGCGGGGTAGTGACCCAAGCCGTGCAAGTGCGTGCACACTTCCTCGGCGATGAACGAGGGTACCGCGTGCTTAGGCTCGCCGATGGACATGACGATGGGCAGGGCATCGGAGGGCGGAGTAATCCCTGCCTTGAGTCGCGCGAGCTTCTCGAAGGGGTAGGGCTGGAGCAGGAACAAATCCGGGTTCATTATAGTTATCTAAAGGTTGCTGAGCTGCGAACACAATAGTATAAAGCTTTAGCCCATGCCATCCAATCGCACTTCCCGTGTTTTACCCATTTTAAGCCTCCTGCTCGGCGCCACCCTGTGGGGCTTATTCTGGTATCCGCTGCGTTGGCTGGAGGCTCAGGGTCTGCCGGGGATGTGGTCGTCGCTGCTGATTTACATAACTGTGACCGTGGTCAGTTTACCGCTGCTGTGGCGGCGGCGCGGAGAGGTAGTGCAAGAACCCTGGTTGTTGGCGGCCCTGGCCCTCACCGCGGGTGTATGCAACGTGGCCTTTATCCTTGCCGTGATCGAGGGTAACGTGGTGAGGGTGCTGTTGCTGTTTTATCTTTCTCCGTTATGGGCGTCCTTGCTGGGCTGGTGGCTGTTAGGCGAGCGACTCTCGTCGCGCGCCGGATTGACCCTCGCTCTGGCCATGGCGGGAGCCGTCATCATGCTGTGGGACCCCGCGCTGGGGTGGCCGTGGCCACAAGGACGCGCTGACGGGTTGGCAATTGTAGCGGGATTCACCTTTGCACTCTCCAATGTATGTGTGCGCAAGATGCAAGCTGTTTCCTATCCCGTCAAGTCCATTGCAGTATGGTGGGGGGGCGTTGTTACGGCAGGCGCGGGGCTGCTGCTAATGCCGATGCCGATGCCGATGCCTATGATAGATGCGCCTTTGCTAGGCGCCATCGTCGCGTTGGCTTGTGGTGGAATGGTGGTCATGACCCTGGCGGTGCAATATGGCGTCACGCTCATGCCGGTGCACCGTTCGGCGGTGATTCTGCTGTTTGAAATCGTCGTGGGGGCCGTGTCGGCGCAACTGCTTACCGATGAAATTTTACTGCTAAGGGAGTGGCTTGGCGGTTTGTTGATTATGGCGGCGGCCTATCTCTCGGCGCGCGCGGTGAGGGATATCGACTAGCAAAGCTGCCGGATCCGGCCTACTTGCTTATAAAACCGTTACCACGGAGGACACGGAGGAGAAACAAACTATTTTGATCGTATTTCTTTGCGTCCTCTGCGGTGTATGTTGAATATCCTACTGGCACTTATCTAAATATCTGATGAGTACGTCGCGCAGCCGGGCGAGGTCGGATTCCGAGGTGATCGGGCGGTTGTGGGTATCGGTGATAAAAAAGATGTCCTCCGCGCGCGCGCCGAAGGTGGCGATCTTGGCGTTTTGTAGCCGTATCTTGCAGTCCACAAAGGCGCGGCCCACGTCCGATAGCAACCCGGGCCGGTCCGCCGTGACGACCTCCAGCACGGTGCGACGATTGCGCGGGTCGTCGCTGAAGGTGATTTGAGTGGGAATGGGGAAGTGTTGGAGTTGGCGGCGCGCGCGCCGGGTGACGCGCGGCGCCGGCAGGGGTGATTGCGCCAGTTGACGCTTGAGTAGCGCGGTGATCTCCTCGATGCGGTGTGGATTATCAATCGGTTCACCGGACTCTTCGAGCACGATGTAGGTGTTCACGGTGTAACCGTTGCGCGCGGTGATGATGCGCGCATCCACGATAGTGAGGCCAAGCTGATCCAGGGCGCCGGCCGTGGCGGCGAACAAACGGTCCTGATCGTGGGTGTAGATGAATATCTCCGTTCCGCCGCGCTCAGTGCGCTGCCGGATCAATATCAAGGGCAGGTGAATCGCATAGCTCGAGCTGATCGCCTGAGTATGCCAGGCGATTTCGTCGGCGGAATAGCGCAGAAAATATTCATCGCCCAGCTCGCGCCAGAAGTTTCCCGCCGCCGTTTCATCAACGCCCAGATTATGAAGCCGCATTAGCGCCTGATGCTGGGTTTCCTGTATCCGTTCAGCCTGGTCTATGGGATGCTCCAGCCCGCGCCGCAATGCGCGCGTGGCGCCGAGGTAGAGCTCGGTCAGCAGCGCGTCCTTCCAACTGTTCCACAGCGTGGGATTGGTGGCGCGGATGTCGGCTGCGGTGAGCAGATAGAGATAGTCCAGATGCACCTGGTCGCCCACCCGGCCGGCGAAGATATTGACCACGTCGGGGTCGGCGATGTCATGGCGTTGCGCCGTGGTGGACATGATGAGGTGATGCTTGACCAGCCAGGCGACCAGCCGCGCATCGTACTGCGACATTCCATGCAGCAGGCAAAAGGCCGTGGCGTCGTCGGCGCCGAGTTCCGAATGATCGCCGCCGCGGCCCTTGGCGATGTCGTGAAACAGCCCCGCGAGATAAAGAATCTCGGGCTTGGGCAGGCGCTGGAAGAGGGTGCTGCAGAGCGGGAATTCATGTGCGTACTCCGGCACCGAGTAGCGACGCAGATTGCGGATCAAAAACAGCGTGTGTTCATCTACCGTGTAGACGTGAAACAGGTCGTGCTGCATCTGCCCGACGATGTTGCCGAACGCCGGCAGATAGGCGGCGAGTATACCGTAACGATTCATGCGGCTCAGCTCATGCGCGATGCCGTGCGGCTGCCGTAACAATTCCATGAACAGGGTGCGGCAGCGCAGATCGGCGCGGAAAGTTTCATCAATCAGGTGGCGGTGATCGCGGATCAGACGGATGGTGGAGGCGCGCACGCCTTTGATCTCGGGATGCTGGGCCAGTAACAGAAAGATTTCCAGCAGCGCGAAGGGATGGTGTTTGAAGGCCGTGTCGTAGCTGACCTCGATGAAGTCGTCGCGCGTCTGAAAGCGGTTATTGATGCGTACAATCCGGTGCGGACTGTCTGCATACAGGATGGCCTCCTGGAAGTGTTGCAGCAGCATCTCGCTCAAGCGGCTCAATTCCATGACGGTGCGGTAGTAGCGCTTCATGAACTGCTCCACCGCCAGCACCGGGCCGTGATTTTGATAGCCGAACTGCGCCGCCAGGGTGCGCTGGTGATCGAACACCAGCCGGTCTTCGCGGCGGTCCGTCGTCACATGCAGGGCGTAGCGTATCCGCCAGAGAAAATCCTGTCCCTCGATGAGCGAGGCGTATTCGCCCTCGGTGAGAAAACCGTGACCGACCAGATCGTGTAGGCTGCGCGACCCGAAGTGGCGCTGGGTGACCCACGCCAGGGTCTGGATGTCGCGCAAGCCCCCGGGGCCCTCCTTGATGTTGGGCTCAAGATTGTAGGCGGTGTCATGATATTTATGATGGCGGCGTATCTGTTCTTGCCACTTGGCTTCAAAAAAATCCTTTACCGGCCAGATCCGATCCGGCCCGATGGCCGCCCGCAAAGAGTCGAACAGCGCGGCCGGACCCGACAGCAGGCGCGCCTCCATCAGCGTGGTGGCAATCGTGATGTCCTGCCGGGCCGTATCCACACATTCCTGCACCGAACGCACACTGTGGCCGATCTGCAGGCCGATGTCCCACAACAGACCGATGAACCGCTCGATGGGCGGCTGGAAGGCGTCATGTTGACCCTGGTCAAGCAGTATGAGCAGGTCTATGTCAGAGAAAGGGTGCAACTCCCCACGGCCATAACCGCCGACCGCGACCAAGGCAACCCGATCCGAAGCTGTGGCTCCCCACGCCTTGGCCCAGACCTCCAGCAGCAACCCATCTATCAACGCCGCGCGTTCATGCAGCAACTCGCGGACAGACGCGCCGTTCAGAAAGCGCTGCTGCAGCGCCTGATCGGACGCCCTTAGAGATACCCGGAACGCCTTGGCCGTGTCACCGGTCTGAGTTCGATGGAGCATGGTGAAAGACATGTAATGACTAAACAGTGATTAAGAGCATATCCATAATAGTACCCCTGTCTCTTGCGGTAAAAAGGCTTCACCATGGAGGGAGCGGAGGAGAAACAAATCCTTCTTGAGGGTTTTCCTCTGCGTCCTCTGCGGTAAATTATTTATGGACAAGTTCTAAATATCGTCGCCGGGGCGCTGCGTCAACACTTCAAAGCCGTCGTCCGTGACGAGCACCGTGTGTTCCCATTGCGCCGACAGACTATGGTCCTTGGTGACCACGGTCCACTGGTCGGGCAGCAGTTTGACATGCCGTTTGCCGGCGTTAATCATGGGTTCGATGGTAAAGGTCATGCCGGGCTCCAGCGTCATGCCGGTGCCGGGCGTACCGTAATGCAGCACTTGCGGCTCCTCGTGGAACACCCGGCCTATGCCATGACCGCAATATTCACGTACCACTGAACAATTATTCGCCTCGGCGTGACGTTGAATGGCCGCGCCGATATCGCCCAGTCTGATTCCCGGCTTCACCATTTCGATGCCGATGCGCATAGATTCGTAGCTGATACGCGATACGCGCCTGGCGATCACCGAGGGCTCGCCGACAAAGTACATCTTGCTGGTGTCGCCGTGATAACCGTCCTTGATGACGGTGACGTCAATGTTCAAAATATCGCCTTCCTTGAGCACCTTGTCGCCCGGGATACCGTGGCACACCTGGTGGTTGACCGAGGTGCAGATGGATTTCGGAAAGCCGCGGTAATTGAGCGGGGCGGGCATAGCCTGTTGCACGTTGACGATATGGTCGTGGCAGATCCGGTCGAGTTCGCCGGTGCTGACGCCGGGCTTTACATGGGGCCGGATCATGTGCAGCACGTCGGCTGCGAGCCGCCCCGCGACCCGCATCTTCAGGACTTCTTCCGGTGTTTTGATGGTTACGCTCATGGAACTAAATGGATGCCAAGACACCCTATTTAGCGCTATTTTCGCATACTAACGATTGTTCCGGAGCCTTAATTTAGGGCATAATACGCGGCTACTAGAACTCGTCTTAGCTAACCAGTCTCTAGAATACACACATACGTTTATTAGATATATCTGGGTGCCTGCTGTTTCAATGGCGGGTTGGATATATGTACGTATGGAAGATTAACCCTACACTCAGGAGTCAAGATGGCAAACATATCCATGCGTCAAATGCTGGAGGCCGGCGTGCACTTCGGCCACCAGACCCGTTACTGGAACCCCAAGATGGCGCCTTTCATCTTCGGGCAACGTAACAAGATCCACATCATCAATCTTGAAAAAACCCTGCCCCTCTACAGCGAAGCCATGAATTTCATCGGCAGCCTGGCGGCCAATCGCGGCACTATCCTGTTCGTGGCTACCAAGCGCGCAGCCCAAGAGGTCACCGAGCAAGAGGCCAAGCGCTGCGGCATGCCTTACGTCAATCACCGCTGGCTGGGCGGCATGCTTACTAATTTCAAGACCGTCCGGCAATCCATCAAACGTCTCAAGGAGCTGGAGGCGATGGGGCAGGACGGCAGTCTCGAACGCGTGAGCAAAAAGGAAGGCCTGATGTTGCAACGTGAACTGGCCAAGCTGAATCGCAGCCTGGCGGGCATCAAGGATATGGCCGGTCTCCCAGACGCGTTGTTCGTCATTGACGTGGGCTATGAGAAGATCGCCGTCAGCGAGGCGGCCAAACTGGGGATACCCGTGGTGGGCGTGGTGGATACCAATAACAGGCCGGAGGGTGTGGACTATGTCATCCCCGGCAACGACGACGCCATCCGCGCCATTCAACTCTATGCCCAGGGCGCCGCGGATGCGGTGATCGAGGGCCGCGGTTCCGTCGCCCAGATGGCGGGCTCCCCCGATGAGTTTGTGGAGCTGAGTGAAACCGGCGCGGTGGCTGCTGAAAGGCCCGCCAAAAAGGTCACCAAGGCCACAGTCAAGAGCGCGCCGCGCCGCGCCCCCATGAAGACGGAGGCAGCGGGAGAAACGGCCGGAGAGGTCGCCAAGAAGCGCACTGCGGCCAAGCCCAGCAGGCCCACCGCGAAGCCCAAGACGGCGACGACCCGAACCAAACCTAAAACCAGTTCGACAAAGTAAAGTAAGGCTCAGAGGGATCACCATGGAGATTACAGCGGCGCTGGTCAAAGAACTGCGCGAGAGGACCGGCTCGGGCATGATGGAATGCAAGAAGGCCCTGGTCGAGGCCAACGGCAATATTGACGCCGCGGCCGATGCGATGCGCAAGGCGGGTCTGGCCAAGGCGGATAAAAAGGCCTCACGGATCGCCGCGGAAGGGCTGGCCGTCATCCAGCCTTCGCCCGACGGGAAACAGGCGGCGATGGTCGAGGTCAATAGCGAGACCGACTTCGTCTCCAAGGGCGATGACTTCAAGGGCTTTGCCGCGGCCATCGCCCGGCGGGTCTTGGCGGGCAATCCCAAGGATCTGGAGTCTCTGCTGGAAATGCCGCTCAAGGCCGGTGACCCGGCCAGCGTGAATACCGCGCGCCAGACTCTGGTCGCCAAGATCGGCGAAAACATCAACGTGCGCCGCTTTGTCCGTTACGAAACCCAAGGCGTGCTGGGTGTGTATCTGCACGGCAGCCGGATCGGCGTGCTGGTCGAGCTGCAAGGCGGTGACGCCGCACTCGCCAAAGACATCGCCATGCATGTCGCGGCCAATAAACCGGTGTGTGTGGCCAGCGCCGATGTACCGGCCGAACTGGTCGCCAAGGAAAAAGAGATTTTTACCGCCCAAGCCGCGGAGAGCGGCAAGCCCGCCGCGATCATCGAAAAGATGGTCGAAGGGCGCATCAAAAAGTTTTTGGCCGAGGTGGCCCTGTTGGGTCAGCCGTTCGTCAAGAATCCCGACATTACCGTGGAGAAGCTGCTGCAGGAGCGTAGCGCCAAGGTCATCCGCTTCCAGCGTTTCGAGGTCGGGGAAGGCATCGAAAAGAAGACCGAGAATTTCGCCGCCGAAGTGATGGCCCAGGTGCGTAAGAGTTAACAACTGAATTTACCGCGGAGGGCGCAGAGAAATATTCAAGATAAATACAATTTACCGCGGAGGACGCAGAGAAACACAAAGGAAAATACACAAACCATCTAAGGATGCAAAGGAATAACATCAAAAGGGTTTGTTTCTTCTCCGCGTCCTCCGTGGTGAATCGTTGTTTTGAATGAGAATTGGAATAAGATATCTGTGAGTTGATGAAGTGCATTGGCAAAAACAGAATAGCGTCAGCAAAAAGGCCTTGTTATTGATTTCTCCGCGTCCTCTGCGGTTAACTGAAATTGTAAACGAATGACATCTACTACCGGCAAACCCAACGCCACTCCCGGCTACCGGCGCATATTGCTAAAGCTGAGCGGCGAGGCGCTGATGGGGGCGGAAGACTACGGCATAGATCCCGCCGTGATCGGCCGCGTCGCCGGCGAGATCCGCGAGCTGCTCACGATGGGCGTGCAGGTGGCCGTGGTGATCGGCGGCGGCAACATCTTTCGCGGGGCGGGTCTGGCGGCGAGCGGGCTGGACCGCGTTACCGCCGATCAGATGGGCATGCTCGCCACGGTCATGAATGCGCTCGCCATGCAGGATGCGTTGGAGCGGCTGGGGGTCGAGGTGCGCGTCATGTCTGCGATCAAGATGCGTCAAGTCTGCGAGGACTACGCCGTGCGCCGCGCGCTGCGGCACCTAGAACAAGGCCGTCTGGTGATCCTCGCGGCCGGCACCGGGAATCCCTTTTTCACCACCGACTCGGCGGCCAGCCTGCGCGGAATAGAGTTGCACGTGCAACTGGTCATCAAGGCCACCAAGGTGGACGGCGTCTATTCGGCCGACCCGATGAAGCACGCCGACGCCATTTACTATCCGCGCCTGACCTATGATCAAGTCCTGGAGCGCAAGCTCATGGTCATGGATGTCGCTGCGATGACCCTGTGTCGCGACTACAAACTTCCCCTGCGCGTATTTAATATGAACAAAGCCGGCGCATTGAAGCGAGTGGTGATGGGCGAAGACGAAGGCACGTTAGTAACGGTTTAGGCCAAAACCTAACGCTTGATTACAGAGAAAAGATACAAGATACAAGATAAGAGCATGCCGAACCTTTTATCTAGTTCACTTGTATCTTTTCTCTGTAGTTAGCGACTTTGCGTTGAGTTGTTAGTAAAAATGGAGTGTGATCATGGTCAACGATATTAAAAAAAATGCCACCGAACGCATGCAGAAAAGCCTGGACTCGCTCAAGTCCGAGCTTGCCAAACTACGCACCGGCCGCGCCCATCCCAGCCTGCTCGAGCACATCACCGTAGAGTATTACGGAAACCAGGCGCCGCTCAGCCAGGCGGCGAATATCACTGCCTCCGATGCGCGCACGCTGACCGTCACGCCGTGGGACAAAAATATGGTCCAGCCGATTGAGAAGGCCATACTCACGTCCGATCTTGGACTCAACCCGACGACTTCCGGCGCGGTCATCCGTGTGCCGTTACCGCCGCTGACCGAAGAGCGCCGCCGCGACATGATTAAGGTGGTGCGCGCCGAGGCGGAGCACGGGCGGGTCGCCATCCGTAACGTCCGCCGCGACGCCAACAACGAGCTCAAAGCCCTGCTCAAGGACAAAAAAATCTCCGAGGATGAAGAGCGCCGCGCGCAAGAAGAGGTTCAAAAACTGACCGACAAATACATCACCGAGACCGACAAGCTGTTGGAGGTCAAGGAGAAGGAGCTGATGGAGGTATGATAACGGCAGATACAAGATACAAGATACAAGATACAAGGGAAAAGAAAGGGGAAGTTTGTATCTTGTATCTTGTATCTTGTATCCTTCCTTTGTCTCTATGACATCTGCCGCTGGCGCTCTTCCTCATCATATAGCCATCGTCATGGATGGTAACGGGCGCTGGGCGAAACAGCGCAGACTGCCGCGTATCGCCGGGCACCGGGCGGGCCAGGAGGCCGTGCGCAGGGCCGTGCGTGGCTGTGCCGAGCGGGGCGTCCAGGCACTCACCCTGTTCGCCTTCAGCAGCGAAAACTGGCGCCGCCCCGAGCAGGAAGTAGGCCTGCTGATGGAATTGTTCCTCAAGGCCTTTCAGAGCGAGGTGGGGGATCTGCACAAGAATTCGATTCGAGTGCGCGTCATCGGCGAGCGCAGCGCCTTCGCTCCGGACTTGCAGCGGGAGATCGAGGCGGCGGAACAACTGACCCAGGCCAACACCGGCCTCAACCTCGTCATCGCCGCCAATTACGGCGGCCGCTGGGACATCACCCGGGCGGCGCGGCAGATCGCCTGCCGGGTCGAGCAGGGGCGGCTCTGCGCCGAACAGGTGACGACGGAGCTGCTGGCGTCGTGTATGGCGCTGCATGATCTGCCCGAGCCCGATCTGTTTATCCGTACCGCGGGCGAACAACGCATCAGCAACTTTCTGTTGTGGCAGCTTGCCTATACCGAGCTGTATTTTACGGATACCTTGTGGCCCGATTTTGACGTCCCCGATCTGGAACAGGCCTTGGCCGCCTATGCCAGCCGGCAGCGCCGATTCGGTTACACCGGCGACCAAATCGCGGAGTCCAAACAAGGTGCTTAAACAACGCCTGATTACCGCCGCCATTCTCATCCCGCTGGTCGTCCTGGGTATTCTGACCCTGCCGAATCTTTATTTTGCTTTAGTGCTGGCCCTGATCGTGGCGCTCGCCGCCTGGGAATGGGGCGGATTGTTGAAGTGGGGCACGCCGTTAAGATCCGGGTATGTCGGCCTGCTGCCGGGGGTTCTGTTTGGCGTTCAGTATCTCCCCGTGATGTGGGTTTTATTGCCCGCCTTCCTGGGCTGGTTGCTGGCCGCGATGTGGGTGATCGGTTTCCCGCTCGGCAGGTCCATCTGGTCGGCAACCCCTGTGGCCGCGCTGTTGGGACTGTTTGTCCTCGTCCCTCCCTGGGCCGCTTTGCTGACGATGCGTGATATGATGACGCCCTATATGGTGTTATTTCTGCTCACCTTTATCTGGCTGGGTGACAGCGCGGCATATTTCGCGGGCCGGCGTTGGGGCAAGACCAGACTAGCGCCGGAGATCAGCCCGGGCAAGACGTGGGAGGGCGTATATGGCGCCTTGCTCGTGGTGGCGATCTACGCCCTGGCGGTGCAGCCTTGGCTGGCGCCGCAGATCCAGCCTTGGTTGTTCGCGTTGCTGTGTCTGCTGACCTTGCTCGTTTCCATTATCGGGGATTTGTTCAAAAGTATGTTCAAACGTCACGCGGGGGTTAAGGATAGCGGCCATCTCTTGCCTGGGCATGGCGGCATCCTCGACCGTATAGACAGTCTCACCGCCGCTGCGCCGGTCTTCCTGCTGGGACTGGTACTGCTGGGTCAGCGTGCATGATAGGCGTAACCGTTCTCGGCTCCACCGGTTCCATCGGCGTGAACACGCTGGACGTGCTCGCGCGTCATCCCGATCGCTATCAGGTGGTGGCGTTGGGCGCGCATAACGATGTAGATCGTTTGTACGAGCAGTGTCTCGCCACGCGCCCCGACTATGCGGTGCTGGCCGATGAGCGTGCGGCGGAACGGCTCGCCCAGCGGCTGCGTGCGGTGCGGGCCGAGACGGCGGTGCTCTCGGGCGTGGCGGGTCTCGAAACCATCGCAGCACTTCCCCAAACCGCCTACGTGATGGCGGCCATCGTCGGCGCAGCGGGTCTCCTGCCCACGCTCGCGGCGCTGCGCGCGGGCAAGCGCGTGCTGCTCGCCAACAAAGAGGCGCTGGTGATGACGGGGCGGCTGTTCATGGACGAGGTGCACGCCAGCCAGGCCGAGTTGATCCCCATAGACAGTGAACACAACGCCATCTTTCAATGTCTCCCCGCCTACGCCAAACAAAGTCTCGAACAGGCCGGGGTGCGGCGTATTTTGCTTACCGCTTCGGGCGGACCGTTTCGCACCCTGCCGCTCGGCGAGTTGGAGCGTGTGACGCCTGACCAGGCCTGCGCTCACCCCAACTGGGTGATGGGCCGCAAGATCTCGGTGGATTCCGCCACCATGATGAACAAGGGTCTGGAGGTGATCGAGGCCGGTTGGCTGTTTAACGCCAGACCAGAGCAGATCGAAGTGGTGATGCATCCACAGAGCGTGGTTCACTCGATGGTCGAATACCTCGACGGTTCGGTGCTGGCGCAGTTGGGCAGCCCCGACATGCGTATCCCCATCGCCCACGCTCTGGCCTGGCCGGATCATATCGCTTCGGGTGCGCCGTCCCTGAACCTCATGGAGGTGGGCCGCCTGGAGTTTGAGGCGGTGGATCTTGCGCGCTTTCCCTGTTTGCGTCTCGCCCTGGAGGCGCTGCGCTGCGGCGGCACCGCCACCGCCATACTCAATGCCGCCAACGAGGTCGCGGTGCAGGCCTTTCTGGAAGGGCGTCTGCCGTTTACGGGCATTGCCCCAGTCATCGAGGCCACCCTCGAAGCCATGACGCCGCGTGCAGCCGATTCCCTTGACGTTATCCTCGAAGACGACAACGCGGCGCGCCTCACCGCCATGGGTCACATCAGCGCAGCCCGCCCTGAGAAGCGGCGCGCCTTCCCGGCCGCCCGGCACGGGGGCAGTCCATGAATACGGTACTGACTTCTGTGGCCGCCTTTGTGGTTACCCTGGGAATTTTAATCACCATCCACGAGTTCGGGCATTACTGGGTTGCACGCCGTCTGGGGGTCAAGGTGCTGCGCTTTTCGATCGGCTTCGGGCGGCCCTTGTGGCGGCGTCTCGCCGGGCCCGATCAAACCGAATACGTGGTCGCGGCCTTGCCTCTCGGCGGTTACGTCAAGATGCTCGATGAACGAGAGGGCGAGGTCAAACCCGAAGAACTCTCGCGCGCCTTTAACCGCAAGAGTGTCGGACGCCGCGCCGCCATCGTAGCCGCCGGCCCAGTGTTCAATTTTCTGTTCGCCATCCTGGCCTACTGGATCATGTTTGTCATCGGCGTCGAGGGCGTGAAGCCGGTCGTCGGCGAGATACAGCCCGCCTCCATCGCCGCGCAGGCGGGCTTGAAGGGCAACGACGAGATCGTGACTGTAGCCGGCAAGGCGACCCCCACCTGGGAGGCGGTGCTGTTTATATTGCTGGACAAGGTGTATGACAAGGGAGAGATCGTGCTCGAGGTACGCGATCAGGACTCCCGCCGGCGCCTGCACACCCTCGACCTCAGGGGCGCTCCGAAGGGGTTGGACCGCGGCGATCTGCTCGAAAACTTAGGGATAAGGCCGGTTCGGCCGGTGCTCCCCGCGGTGATTGGCGAGGTGGAGAAGGGAAGTGCGGCGGAGGCGGCCGGCCTTGCCAAGGGGGATAAAATCCTCACGGCAGATGGCGCGGCTATCCGTGTGTGGGACGACTGGGTGAATGTTGTCCGCAAACGTCCCAATCAGATCATCAAGATGCAGATCGAGCGTGCCGGTGCGCCGCTCGCTTTAGAGGTGAAGCCCGCGGCCGTGAAGGCCCAAACAGGCATCATAGGGCGTATCGGTGCTGCGCCCGAACCGCCTGCTGAAATTCCGGCGGCGCTGCGCGCCGTGGTGCGCTACAACCCCGCCGAAGCCCTGCTGCAAGCGGGCGCCAAGACCTGGGAGATGAGCGCACTCACCCTGCGCGTGCTCGGCAAAATGGTGGTCGGCCAGGCTTCGCTGGAAAACCTGAGCGGGCCCCTCAGCATCGCGCAATATGCGGGCTACTCCGCGCAAGACGGCCTGGCGTCCTTTTTGCGCTTTCTGGCCATCGTCAGCGTCAGCCTGGGGGTGCTCAATCTGTTGCCCGTACCGGTATTGGATGGCGGCCATCTGATGTATTATCTTATTGAAGCCGTCACCCGCCGGTCCATCCCCGCCGGGATAGAGCAATTGGGACAACGAATAGGCATCGCCCTCCTGCTGGGGCTTACCGTGCTGGCCTTCTACAACGATTTGACGCGACTATTTGGGTAAGTACACTTCCGTATTTAAAAATATCAGGCGCCCTAATGAAAAATTTGCTGCAAGTATTGCTGGTATCCATACTGCTGATCACGCGCGCATGGGCGGTGGAGCCTTTTGTGGTGAAGGACATTCGCCTCGAGGGTCTGCAACGCATTTCGGCGGGGACGGTGTTCAATTATTTGCCCATCAAGGTTGGCGAGACGTTGGACGAGGCCCGTTCCGCGGAGGCGATCCGCGCATTGTTCAAGACCGGATTTTTCAAGGATGTGCGCCTGGAGCGGGAGGGCGACGTGCTGGTCATCTACGTCACCGAGCGGCCGGCCGTCGCCAGCATCAAGATCTCCGGCAACAAGGACATCGAGACGGATACGCTGTTAAAGGCCCTCAAGGAGCAAGGCATGGCCGAGGGCCAGGTGTTCGACCGCTCGCTGCTCGACAAGGTGGAGCAAGAGTTGAATCGCCAGTATTTCAGCCGCGGCAAATACGGCGTCAAGATCAGCCCGACGGTGACGCCGCTGGAGCGCAATCGGGTGGCGGTCACGATAGACATCTCCGAAGGCCGGGCGGCCAGAATCCGCGAGATCAACATCGTCGGCAACAAGGTCTTTGGCAAGGAAGATCTGCTCGATACGTTCCAATTGGGCGGCCCTACGTGGATCTCGTTTTATACCGACAGCGATCAGTATTCCAAGCAGAAGCTGACTGCCGATCTGGAGTCGCTGCGTTCCTTTTATCTGGACCGCGGCTATCTGAATTTCAATATTGATTCCACGCAAGTATCCATTACGCCGGACAAGAAAGACATTTACATCACCGTCAATATCACCGAGGGCGAGAAGTACACGGTCAAGGAGGTGAAGCTGGCCGGGGATCTGGTTGCGCCCCAAGAAGAGTTGACCAGGCTCATCAGCGTTCAAACCGGCTCGATCTTTTCCCGCAAGGCGGCCACCGAAAGCAGCGCCCAGATCGGCGAACGGCTGGGGAAAGACGGCTATGCCTTTGCCAACGTGAACACCATCCCGGAGATTGATCAGGAAAACAAACAGGTCTCGCTCACCTTTTTCGTAGATCCGGGCAAGCGCGTCTATGTGCGGCGCATAAACATGGCCGGCAACACCAAGACCCGCGACGAGGTGCTGCGCCGCGAGATGCGGCAACTGGAGGGCGCCTGGGCGTCCACTGAAAACATCAAACGTTCGAAGGTGCGTTTGGAAAAGCTCAGTTATTTCGAGGAGGTCAGCGTTGAGACCCCGGCGGTGCCCGGCACGCCGGATCAGATTGACGTCAATTTCAAGGTGGTTGAAAAGCCCTCTGGCAACCTACTGGCTGGCCTCGGCTATTCGCAGACCCAAGGCATCATTTTCAATACCAGCGTCAACCAGGAAAATTTTCTCGGCAGCGGCAGTCACGTCAACGTTGCGTTCAATAACAGCAATATCAATACGATCTACAGTTTTGCATATACCAACCCCTATTACACGGTGGACGGGATAAGCCGCGGCTTCAGTCTGTTCTCGCGCAGCACCGATGCCCTTAGGGCGAACTTGGCGAATTATCTTTCCGATGTGAAGGGCGGTTTAGTCAATTTCGGTATCCCCATCAACGAATTCGATACGATCAGGGTGGGCCTGGGTTATGAAAACACCCTGATCAAAACGAGGGAGAATACCCCCACCGAATTCACCGCCTTTTTGGATGCAAACGGGCGCAGATTTGATACAATCAAGCTTACCTCCGGCTGGTCGCATGATACCCGCAACCGCGCGATCCTCGCCGATGAGGGCGCATATCAAAACCTGACGCTGGACGCCGCCTTGCCGGGGGGGGGGTTGAAGTATTACAAGGTGAACTATCGTCAGTTGAGGCTGTTCCCGCTGGCCAAAAACTGGGTGTTGTCCCTGAACGGCGAGGTAGGTTACGGAGACAGCTATGGCGGTACCACGGAGTTGCCCTTCTTTGAAAACTTTCTGGCCGGCGGCAGCCGCTCGGTAAGAGGTTTTAAAGATAATACCTTGGGGCCTAGAGCTTCGACGGGCAGGCCCTTGGGGGGCAATCTACGCCTGGTGGGGAATGTAGAGGTGTTTTTCCCCTTGCCGTTTGTGAAGGACAGCAAGTCAGCCCGGCTCAGCACCTTTCTGGATATAGGCAATGTGTATGGCACCAATGAAAGCTTCGACGCCGGCCTGTTGCGTTATTCCGCAGGGGTGTCGGTGCTCTGGATTTCCCCCTTAGGCCCGCTGAGCTTCAGCCTTGCACAACCTCTCAATAAAAAAGACAACGATAATGTGCAGAACTTTCAATTTACCATCGGCGCCGCATTTTAGATTTAGGAGAATAGGCTTGAGAAAGATTTTTTACACGCTGTGTACGGCTGTATTTTGGATGTCATCGGTTGCCTCCGCGCAGGAGCTGAAACTCGGATTTGTGAATGTCGCAAAGATAGCGGATGAGGCGCCGCAGGCCGAGGCGGCGCGCAGCAAGCTGGAAAAGGAATTCGCGCCGCGTGATAAAAGCCTGGTGGAGTCGCAAAAGCAGTTGAAGGCCCTGGAAGACAAGCTGGTCAAGGACGGGCCAGTGATCAGCGAAGCGGAGCGCGCCAAGTCGGAGCGCGAGATCGTCTCGCAACGGCGCGACCTTAAGCGCGCCCAGGATGAATTTCGCGAGGATTTCAACATCCGTCGTAACGAAGAGTTCGCGAAGTTGCAGAAGCTGGTGTCGGACGCCATCGTGTCGCTGGCCAAGAAAGAAAGTTACGATCTTATCGTGGGCGACGGCACCATCTACGCCAGCGACAGGGTGGATATTACCGACAAGGTGCTGGAAGCGCTTAAGGGCGCGAAGGGCGCCGAGCCCGCTGCACCGAAGAAAGAATAGGGCGAAGGCGGATGTGCGCCGGGGCAGTTTGGACACTCGGGCAACTTGCACAACGGGTCGGTGGACAACTTAAGGGCGATCCGGACGCGCCGATCTCCCGGGTGGCGCCCCTGCAAACCGCGCAACCCGGCGACATCAGCTTCCTTGCGCAGCCCCGTTACCGCAAACAACTGGCAGCCACCCGGGCCACGGCCGTCATACTGTCGTCTGATGATTTGGAGATCTGTCCGGTCGCAGCGCTGGTGGTGGACTATCCCTCCGTCGCCTATGCGCGCATCGCCGCGCTGCTGAATCCTGTTCCCCGCCAAGAGGGTATACACCCGGCCGCAGTGGTCAGCGCCGCCAGCCGCATACATCCCAGCGCATGGGTTGGCCCCTTGTGTGTGGTTGAAGAAGGCGTCCAGATCGGCGCACGCGCAAGCATCGGGCCGGGCTGCATGATCGGGCGCAATTCCAGGATTGATGAGGACAGCATACTGCTTGCGCAGGTCTCCCTTTGTCCCGGCAGCCAAATCGGGCGGCGCGTGCTGATACATCCGGGCGTGGTGATAGGCAGTGACGGCTTCGGACTCGCCAATGACAACGGGGTCTGGGTGAAGATCCCCCAGTTGGGCCGGGTACGGATCGGTGACGACGTGGAGATCGGCGCCAACACCACGATAGACCGGGGCGCGCTGGACGACACCGTGATAGAGGAAGGCGTAAAACTCGATAATCAAATCCAGGTGGCGCACAATGTGCGGATCGGCGCTCATACCGCGATCGCCGCCTGCGTGGGTATTGCCGGCAGCACCACCATCGGCAAGCGCTGCACCATAGCCGGCGGGGTGGGCATCAACGGGCACATCGAGATCGCCGATGATGTGCACATCACCGGTATGACCATGGTGACCAAGTCCATCTTTCAGCCGGGCGTGTATTCCTCAGGCATTCCCGTGGAACCCAACGCCGTCTGGAAAAAGAACGTGGTGCGCTTCCGGCAGTTGGAAGACATCGTGCGCCGGCTCAAGGCCCTGGAACAGGGCGGCGATGAAACCGCCTCTTGAACATAACGTTGTGTGCAACTACAACAACATCTAATAAAACCTCATGGAGACGCACGTGAATCAGATGGATATCCACGAGGTGCTCAAGCACCTGCCTCACCGTTACCCGTTCTTGTTGATTGACCGCGTGCTGGAGTGCACCCCGGGGAAATCACTCAGCGCCCTCAAGAACGTAACCATCAATGAACCCTTTTTTCAAGGTCATTTCCCGCACCGGCCGGTGATGCCCGGTGTGATGATTCTTGAGGCGTTGGCGCAGGCCACCGGCTTATTGGCCATGCGCAGTCATGATGTGCGCCGTAATGAGGATGTCCTGTATTACCTGGTGGGTATAGATAAGGCGCGCTTCAAGCAACCGGTAGAGCCCGGCGATCAACTTGTCCTGGAAGTGGAACTGAAGCGTAGCGTACGCGGACTGGTGCAGTTCACGGGTCTCGCCAAGGTCGCCGGCAAGGTGGTCGCCGAGGCCGATCTTATGTGTACCCAAAAAGAAATCCCGGTGTGATTCACGAACGAGCCATCATTGATCCCGGCGCGAAGCTGGGGTCGGGGGTTCACGTGGGCGCCTATTCCATCATCGGGGCGGAGGTGGAGATCGGCGATGGAACCTGGATAGGTCCGCACGTGGTCATCAACGGCCCCACGCGAATCGGCAGAGACAACAAGATATTTCAATTCGCCTCTCTCGGCGAAGCGCCGCAGGATAAAAAATATGCAGGCGAACATACCGCGCTGGAGGTCGGCGACCGCAATGTCATCCGCGAATACTGCACCCTCAACCGCGGCACCGCGCAGGGCGGCGGTGTAACCCGGATCGGTGACGACAACTGGATTATGGCCTATGTGCACATCGCCCACGATTGCCTGATCGGAAACCAGACCGTCTTCGCCAACGGCGCCGCCCTGGCCGGTCATGTGAGCGTCGGCGATTACGCCATCCTGGGCGGGTTTACCCTGGTGCATCAGTTTTGCGCCCTCGGCGCGCACTGTTTTTGCGGGATGGGCAGCGCCGTCTCCAAGGATGTGCCGCCTTATGTCATGGTCGCCGGCGGTCATGCGGCGGCGCCGCATGGGATCAATACCGAAGGGCTGAAACGGCGCGGCTTCAGTTCCGAGACCTTGCGTGCGCTGCGCGACGCCTACAAGATCGTTTATCGGTCCGGCCTGACTGTTGAACAAGCCCTGGTTCAACTCGAGCCGCTGGCGCAAGCCCATACCGATGTGAACGAATTTGTCCGGTTTCTGAAAGCCTCGTCACGCGGAATCATTAGATGAGAGAAAAGAGGCAAGAAGGCAGTGAAAAGAGGCAAGAGCAAAGAGAAAAGCTACGTAAGCCTTCCCTTTTTCTCTTTTCACTTTTTTCTTGTCTCAGTCGTTGAATGCGCATCGGCATTGTAGCCGGCGAGGCCTCGGGTGACCTGCTGGGCGCGAGGCTGATTCAAGCCCTGCGTAACCGGGTTCCGGATCTTATTGTGGAGGGCATTGCGGGTCCGCGCATGGTGGAGCAAGGCTGCGCGGCCTTGTTCCCCACTGAAAAACTCTCGGTGATGGGGCTGGTGGAGGTGCTGGGTCATTACCGCGAATTGCGCGCCATCCGTGCAGACCTTACGCGCCACTTCATCACGCATCCGCCCGATGTGTTCATAGTCATTGACGCGCCCGATTTCAATCTCGGTCTGGAATGCAAACTCAAACAGGCCGGCATTCCCACCGTGCATTACGTGAGCCCCTCGGTCTGGGCTTGGCGGCGCTATCGAGTCAGAAAGATAGCCCGCTCCGTGGATCTCATGCTCACGCTGTTTCCGTTTGAGGCGGCGTTTTACGCTTCACACCCCAAGTATCGGGTACCGGTCAAGTTTGTGGGCCACCCGTTGGCCGATACGATAGCGTTGGATGAAGAGACGCATGCGCGGCGTGCCGAGTTGCGGAAACAGTTGGGTATTCCCGCTGCGGCGGAGGTGATCGCCTTGCTGCCGGGCAGCCGCGTCAGCGAACTGAGGTATCTCGCGCGGAGTTTTATAGAGGCCGCGAACTGGTGCAGGGAGCGGCGGCCGGGGTTGTATTTCATCGCACCGCAGGCCACACCGGCGACCCGCCGGCTCTTTGCAGAGGCCGTGTCGGCGTATGCGCCGGATCTGCCCGTGACCCTGCTGGACGGCAGGACGCACGAGGCCTTGCGTGTGGCCGATATCGCGCTGATCGCCTCCGGCACGGCCACCCTGGAGGCGCTGTTGTTAAAGCGCCCGATGGTGGTAGCCTATCGGCTGGCCCGATTGACTGCCCTGCTGGTGAAACCTTTGCTGAGCGTCCCCTGGTTTTCATTACCCAATCTGCTCGCCGGACAGGAGCTGGTGCAGGAGTTCAGTCAAGACCGGGTCACGGCCCGGAATCTAGGCACGGCCATGCTGGATCTGCTTGAAGATCCGCAACGCATCGCCCGTTTGCGCGAAACCTTTACCGGCATCCATCGCTCCCTGCGCAAAGACGCGAGCGCGCGGGCGGCGGAGGCCGTACTCGAATTGACGGGAAAACGATGAGCGATCCGCAGTTCGGTTTGCTCATAGAGCCCGCTGAAGCTTTAATTGCCGGCGTGGACGAGGCGGGCCGCGGGCCTCTGGCCGGGCCGGTGATGACCGCTGCGGTGATTCTCGATCCACACCGCAGAATCAGGGGGCTCGCGGATTCCAAGAAGCTCACTCCCTTGCGCCGCGAACAGTTGGACAGCCTGATACGCGCTCGCGCCTTGAGTTGGTCGCTGGGGCTTGCCACGGTGGACGAGATAGACAGGCTCAATATCCTGCAGGCAAGCCTGCTCGCCATGCAGCGTGCGGTGGCGTGGCTGGACCTGCGGCCACAGTGTGTGCTGGTGGATGGCAACCATTGCCCGGCCCTCGATATGACTACGGTGGCCGTGATTGGCGGGGACGGCACGATCGCCGCCATCAGCGCCGCCTCGATTATCGCCAAGGTCGCCCGCGACCGCCACATGCTGGACATGGACGCCGTCTATCCCGGCTATGGCTTCGCCCGGCACAAGGGCTACGGCACGCCGGAACACCTGGCGGCCTTGCAGAATCTGGGCGTTACACCCATCCATCGCCGCTCATTTTCGCCGGTGCGTGAGAGGCTGGCCTCTGGACGGGCTGCGGACTCTTCAAATTGGCCGCACCTTGAGATTGAACTTGGGAGATGAAATAGTCCGATGCACCCCGTTTTTGTACATCTGCACCTTCATACCGAATACTCGCTGGTAGACGGCATCGTGCGCATCGAGCCCCTGGTCGAGGCGGCGGCGGAGGCGGGCATGCCGGCCGTGGCCGTGACCGATCAATGCAATCTGTTTGCTATGGTGAAATTTTACCGCGCGGCGCAGGCGCGCGGCATCAAGCCCATCATCGGCGTGGAGTTGTGGGTACAGGGGGTCGCTCCAGAAGCGGACACCAAAAAGGCCTCGCACGGGGCGAGTCCGTTACACCGTCTCGTGCTGCTTTGCCAGAGCGACGCCGGTTACCGTAATTTGACCCGCCTGGTGTCGCGCAGCTATACCGAGGGTCAGCAGCGCGGCATCCCCATCGTCCACAAGGACTGGATTACGGGCAGCAGCGAGGGTCTGATCGCCCTCTCGGGCGGCCGCATGGGCGATGTCGGGCAGGCCCTGCTCAGCCGGCAGCCGGCGCTCGCCGAGTCGCTGCTCGCGGCGTGGCAGGCGCTCTTCCCAAACCGGTTTTACCTTGAACTGCAACGCACCGGCCGCGCCGGCGAGGAAGACTATATTCATGCCGCCGTCGAGCTGGCCCTGGCGACGAGCACCCCGGTCGTCGCCACCAACGATGTGCGCTTTCTGAAAGCGGACGAGTATGAGGCGCACGAGGTACGCGTGTGTATCCACGAAGGCCGTCTGCTCGCCGACCCGCGCCGCCCGCGTCAGTACAGCGCAGAGCAATATTTGCGCAGCCCGGCCGAGATGGCCGAACTGTTCGCAGACATCCCCGAGGCAATCGAGAATAGCATGCGGATTGCCGAGCGCTGCAATCTCGAATTGCGCCTGGGGCAGAATTATCTTCCCGATTTCCCATTGCCTGAAGGAGTGGATTTAGAGGAATACCTGCGTCAGCAGGCCAGGCTCGGCTTGGAGGGCAGGTTGAGCACTCACCCGCCCGAGGCGGGCGATGCCGCAGCGTATTACCAGCGGCTTGCCACCGAGCTTGACGTGATTGTGAGCATGGGCTTTGCGGGCTATTTTTTGATCGTGGCCGACTTCGTGAAGTGGGCCCAACAACAGGACATTCCGGTCGGGCCGGGCCGCGGCTCGGGGGCGGGCTCGCTGGTTGCTTATGCCCTGGGCATTACCGGTGTGGACCCGTTACGCTACGGCCTGCTCTTCGAGCGCTTCCTCAACCCTGAACGCGTGTCGTTGCCTGATTTCGATATTGACTTCTGCATGGAGCGGCGCGACGAGGTGATTGACTACGTCGCAGAGCGCTACGGCCGTGAGCGCGTCTCGCAGATCATCACCTACGGCAGCATGGCGGCCAAGGCGGTGGTGCGCGACGTGGGCCGGGTGTTGGGCCAGCCCTACGGCTTCGTGGACACCCTCGCCAAGCTGATCCCCTTCGATATCGGCATCACCCTCGACGAGGCCTTGAAGCAGGAACCCGCATTGCGCGCACGCTATGAAGAGGACGAGGAAGTGCGCATCCTCATAGATCAGGCGCGCGTCCTGGAAGGTCTAACCCGCAACGCCGGCAAGAACGCGAGCGGCGTCGTGATCGCCCCCTCGCGGCTCACCGACTTCACCCCGCTCTACTGCGAACAAGGTTCGGCCAGTGTGGTCACGCAGTTTGATAAAGACGATGTGGAGGCGGTCGGCCTGGTCAAGTTTGACTTTCTGGGCTTGCGCACGCTCACCATCATCCAGCGCGCAGTGCAGACCATTAACCGCAGTGGGCATGCGCTGGACATCACCCAAATCCCGATGGACGACAAGGCGGCTTTCGAGCTGCTCAAATCGCGCTCCACGACGGCGCTCTTTCAACTTGAATCGCGCGGCATGAAGGACCTGGTGAAACGCCTGCAGCCCGATTGTTTCGACGACATCGTGGCGCTGGTCGCGCTGTTTCGTCCCGGTCCGTTGCAGTCCGGCATGGTGGACGATTACATCGCGCGCAAGCACGGCAAGGCCAAGGTGAATTATCCCCACCCCGACATCATCCCCATACTCAAACCGACCTACGGCGTGATTCTCTATCAGGAACAGGTGATGCAGATTGCGCAGGTGCTGGCGGGGTATACGCTCGGCGCGGCGGATTTGTTGCGCCGTGCGATGGGCAAGAAAAAACCCGAGGAGATGGCCCAGCAGCGCGAGATATTTGTCGGCGGCGCGAAACAGCGCGGCGCGGCGGAGAAGACGGCCGTCGCGATCTTCGATCTCATGGAAAAGTTCGCCGATTACGGCTTCAACAAGTCGCACTCCGTCGCCTATGCCATGGTCTCCTATCAGACCGCGTGGCTCAAGGCCCATTACCCCGCAGCGTTCATGGCCGCGGTGCTGTCGTCCGATATGGACCACACCGACAAGGTCGTCACGCTGATTGATGAATGCCGCGAGATGGGATTGAAGATCCTGCCGCCCAACATCAACACCTGCGACTATGCCTTCACGGTCAAAGACGACGCCACGATTTTGTATGGGCTGGGTGCGATCAAGGGCGTGGGCGAGGCGGCAATCGCCGGGATTGTCGCAAACCGTAACAGTCACGGGCCGTTTCATGACCTGTTTGATTTTTGCCGGCGTATAGATCTGCGCAAGGCCAATCGCCGCGTGCTGGAGGCGCTCGTCAAGTCGGGCGCCTTGGACGAGTTGGGTCCCGGCAGGGCGACGCTTATGGCGACGCTGCCGTCCGCAACCACCATGGCGGAACACTATCTGCGCGATCAGGCTGCGGGGCAGAATGATTTGTTCGGCGCGGCGGCCCCCGAGGCCAAAGCCACCGGCGCCTTTATCACCCAGCCGGAGTGGCTAGAGGAGCAGCGCTTGCTCCATGAAAAAGAGACCCTGGGCCTCTATCTCACCGGCCATCCCATCACTCGCTATGAGAGCGAATTGACACAGATCACCGATTGCAGGATTGCCGATATAAAACCGCAGCCCGATAAAACCGTCGTGATCGCCGGGCTGGTGACGGCCATACGGAGCTTGCCCAACAGGCGCGGCGAACGCATGGCCTTCGTGACCCTCGATGACCGCAGTGGACGGATTGAAATCACCGTGTTCGCCGAGACCTATCAGCGCTATCGCGACCTGCTGGTCAAGGAACGCTTGCTTGTCGTTGCGGGCGCAGCGAGCGAAGACGAGTATTCGGGCGGCTATAAAATGAACGCCGAGCACATCTACGACATTAACCAGGCGCGCGAGGTTTACGCGAAGCGCCTGGAGATCGCCGTCGAAGCCGCACGCGCGGGCAATGGTTTTGCCGCCGAGCTTGCGCAAATCCTTACGCCATTTCGCGCCGGGGTGTGCCCAGTTTCGATCGCCTATTGCGGCCAAAATGGGCACGGCAGGGCGGGCGCACAGCTCACGCTGGGGCCGGAGTGGCGCGTGCACCCCACCGATGAGCTGCTGCACCGCCTGAAATCACTGGCGGGAGATGACCGCGTTAGGGTAATCTACTAAGTTGACTATGATTCTGCCCTTGTGGGGAGGTTGGTATGGCTCAAACAGTGATTGATGATGAACAGTTGAAAGAGGCGGTGAAATCGGCTCTTACAGAACTTTTTCAAGAAAGAAAAGACCTATTCCGCGAGCTTGTCGCAGAGATGATTGAGGAAGTCGCTCTTGCCCATGCTATAAAAGAAGGCGAGGCTTCTGAACCGATGACCAAATCTGAAATATTTAAGATTTTAGAAGGCAATGCGTGAAGATCGAGTTCAAAGGCAGTTTTGCCAGAGATTTACTCATAAGTCAGTAATTAAGACTACACTTCATGCTACGTCCCCGCCCCCTATTGAGGGGGCGGGACAGGGTGGGGGTAGAGTAAACAGGGTTTTTACTCAGGAGTCACATTATAACGTTGTAGCCTTATTTTCTGACTCCTGAGTAAAGAAGATAAAGGATAAGGAACTGCTGCAGCAAGTACGTACGATCATTGAACAAATTGAACTGGCTGATAGTCTTCACGGTGTTAAGCACCTAAGACCTCTTGAAGGGACCTCTCGCTACTATCGGATAAGGGTCAGGGATTATCGAGTGGGCATAATAATGGAGCAGGGTACCGTTACTTTTGTAAGATGTCTGCATCGCAAAGAAATCTATAGATATTTCCCATAATAAGCGAGTAGGAATGAACCTCAACTTCCTCGATTTCGAACAACCCATCGCCGAGCTTGAAGACAAGATCGAAGAGCTGCGTTATGTCTGCGATGACAACGAGATCAACGTCAGCGAAGAGATCGCCCGCCTCGAGGCCAAGAGCCGGGACCTGACCGAAACGATCTTTTCCAAGCTGACGCCCTGGCAGGTCGCCCAACTCGCCCGTCACCCGCAGCGCCCCGGCATGATGAAATACGTGGAGCGGATCTTCAGCGATTTTGAGGAGCTGCATGGCGACCGCTGCTTTGCCGATGACGCCGCGGTGATCGGCGGCGTCGCGCGTCTCGACAACCGTTCCGCTTCAGTGATGGTCATAGGCACACAAAAAGGTTACGACACCAAGGAAAAAATCCGCCGCAACTTCGGTATGCCGCGTCCCGAAGGCTATCGCAAGGCCTTGCGCCTCATGCAGCTTGCGGAGCGCTTCAGGATGCCCGTGCTCACCTTTATCGACACCCCCGGCGCCTATCCCGGCGTGGATGCGGAAGAACGCGGCCAGAGCGAGGCCATTGCGCGCAACCTGTTTGCGATGTCGCGCCTCAAGACGCCTATCATCTGCACGGTGATCGGCGAAGGCGGTTCCGGCGGCGCACTGGCCATCGGAGTAGGCGATCGTGTCCTGATGCTCGAATACAGCATCTACTCGGTCATCTCCCCCGAGGGATGCGCCTCGATCTTATGGAAGAGCGCCGACTACGCCTCCCAGGCAGCCGAAGCGATGGGAGTCACCTCCGCGCAAATCCAAGAACTGGGTCTGATAGATCAGATCGTCAAGGAACCCCTGGGCGGCGCACACCGTGACGTGGACACCATGGCGGCGCGCCTCAAGGAGGCCGTCACAGACCATCTCGATCATCTCACCCATGTCCCGCTGGACAAGCTGCTGGAAGAGCGTTACGAGCGGCTGATGCGTTTCGGAGTGTATCAGGATTAACAGGCGCCTCTAAAAATGCGTCTTTTGTCTTTATGCGGCGTTGGAATTCTGCTCGAAATGCTCATGTACTGGCGTGTACACTGCGCTTTCTCGCAGAATTCCGCCTTGCCTAAAGCCAAAATCCACTATTTTTAGCGGCGCCCTAAGGATGTCTGCTGAAGGGTTTTCACCCGATCAACTCCAGCGAATTCTCATCCGGTTTCCAGCAGCGCGTTATTGGGTAGCCTACAGCGGCGGATTGGACTCGCACGTGCTGCTGCACGCACTCGCCCAGCTTGCTATACCTCAGTCGGCGGGGCAGCACAAAATCCCCCCTCCCTTGACAGGAGGGGGCGAGGGGGAGGGTGGTTTTGAATTGCACGCAGTGCACGTAGATCATGGCCTGCAAGCAAATTCCGCACAGTGGGTAAAACACTGCGAAGAAGTCTGCGCCGAACTACAGATCCCATTGCACTCTTTGCAAATCAAAATAAAACTGCAACAGGGCGAAAGCCTGGAAGCCGCCGCGCGCGACGCGCGTTATCAGGCCATCGCAGCACTTATGGAAGACGGCGACGTTCTGCTCACCGCCCACCACCAAGACGACCAGGCCGAGACCGTGTTACTGCAACTGTTGCGCGGCGCAGGTCCTGCCGGACTGGCGGGCATGCCCGAGTGCTCGGCCTTTTCCAAGGGCCTGCATGTGCGCCCGTTATTAAATTTTACTCAGGCGCAATTACGCGTCTATGCGGAGACACACCACCTGGCATGGGTTGAAGATCGCAGTAATCGTGACCTCCGCTTTGACCGCAACTACCTGCGTCATGAAATCACCCCGCGTCTGCGCGCCCGCTGGCCGGGTTACGCGCGCACCCTTTCACGAAGCGCCACCCACTGTGCCGAGTCCGCGCAATTGATGGAGACGTTGGCGGAGCTTGACAGCGGCAACACCGATACCTTATCCGTCACAGCGCTACGCGCCCTCGACGAGGCCCGCCAGCGCAACGTACTCCGCGCCTGGATCAAGCGCCTGGGGTTGCCGCTGCCCAACACCGCACACCTCGACCGTATCCTGCACGATGTCGTGAATGCAAAATACGACAGCACACCCCTCGTTCACTGGCCGGGTGCAGAGGTGCGCCGTTACCGCGATCTCACCCATGCCATGCACCCCTTGCCTGCACATGATCCAAAGCAAATATTGATTTGGGACACGGACACCCCTTTAACATTATCTAATGGCCTTGGCCGTCTAACGGCCACCCCGATAAAAGGTAAAGGCATCAAGGCCGCACTTTGGCAAACGCTGCCCGTCACCGTGCGCTTCCGCCAAGGCGGCGAACGCTGCCGGCCCGTGGGCCGCAAGGAAAACCATGAATTGAAAAAACTCTTCCAGGAAACCGGCATCCCGCCCTGGCGGCGCGATCGCATTCCGCTTATCTACCTAGGCGAACAACTCGCCGCGGTCGCCGGCCTTTGGCTGTGCGAACCCTTTCAGGCTGATTCGGAAGAGATTGGTATAAAAATCAATGGGGTTAGCCCCTGAGCTTTCCCTTAGAGGAAGAAGCAAGACTGGCGAAGTAGTTGGCGCAGGTAAGGCGAGGTGTGATAGTCATACAATGAACATGACCCCTCTAATATGCAGGTCATAACGAGTTTGCAGGTTCATCCAGAAGTCCGCGCTCGTCCCAAAGGCGCGGGCGAGCCGCAGGGCGGTTTCGGGCGTGATACCGCGCTTGCCGTTCAAGATATCCGTAATCCGGCCCGATGGCACACGCAGCCCGAGGGCTAGCCGGTTGGCGGAAAGGTCGCGCGCGGCGAGCTCGCGTTTCAGGATTCGGCCAGGATGGATTAGTGTCATGTTAGTTACCCTCGGTGATATACATAGCGCCATAAATCTACTGCGCGTCTTTGATGCGGGTGCGTGCGGTGCTCGGAATCCTCATGTACTTCTATGTACACTCCGGTTCCTGCGCTCCGCCGCCCCCGCCTGAAACCCGCTCGCTACGATTTCTGTCGCCTACGGCGTAGGCATCCCCGTCTTTGAATCGGAAGCAAATTCGCCATCTGTCATTGACGGTCATCGCCCACTGTCCGGCGCGATCACCCTTGAGCTTGTGCAGACCCACACTTTTTAAGGGACTCAGGTCCTGCAAGCTCCGGGCGGCGTCGAGTGCCGCGAGCAGATCCTGGGCCGCCTCAACATCGAGGCCCCGGAACGGTGAGTTTTTGCCGTCGGTGTAGAACCGCTCCGATGCCCGGTTCGCCCAGGTTCTTATCATATGTACGAAGATGAAGCTGGAATAGCCCAGCCGGTGGAGCATGGATAGGTATTCCAGGCGGTGGGAGATGTTGCCGGCGTTGCCGTGGAACAGCAGCACGGTTCCCCGTGGCTGCGGCGCCGGGACGAACCAGGCATGCAGGCTTTCCCCGTCGCCGGTGTCGAGCCGCACCTCTTCATACTCGAGGCCCGTACCCCGTGGCGTCGCGGAGGACTCGCGGCCTATCTCGGGGAAGTAGACCAGCCGCGACTGAAACAGGAACACGCCGATGAGCAGCGCCGCATAGGCGGTTGCCAGCACTCCTAAAATGTTCCACACCATGCGCACGATGACCTCGGCGAGTTCGCGGCTATTAGGATACCCCGAAAAATTCGAGGTGCCGGGAGTATTGGGACGTCTGGAAAAATTGCATGGGTGCAATTTTTCCAGGTTCCTAATAGGATAGCCGCTTTGCACCTTAATCTTCCCCCAAAATAGTTGACACCTCCCCCTAACGGAACGGAGGTGTTTTATGGGCAAATCAAGACCGCCAAAAGTGCATCGTTACAGCATGCAGTTCAAGGCAACCGCAGTACGTTTAAGCGAGCTTCCCGATGTCC
>JACPZD010000017.1 GCA_016195665.1 Gammaproteobacteria bacterium
CCCATTGGCCTTTGGCGGGCAGGGCGCCCATGTAGCGGCGGCTGTTGGTGCCGTTCACGCCCCCGGCGATGGAGTTGGCGCCCCAGTAGGCGCGGTGCTCAAAGCTACCGCTGCTGTCTTGCCATTGCAGCATGACCTCGCTGGGGGGGTTGGCGGGGTCGAGGTAGACGTGGGCGTAGAGGGTGTCGCCGGCGCCGACGCTGAGGGTGGCGGTGGCATTGCTGAAGTAGTGCTGGTGGAAGCTGCCCTGTAGTTTGGATTGGTGGGCGAGCGTGCCGGAGTAAGGGGCAGGGTTGCTGCTCACCCAGGTCCAGGGCTCATCGTAGGTCGTGACGGCGTTGGGGGTGGCGCCGGCCGGCAGGCTGTCGTCCACCCAGACGGTGTCGGTGGGGGTAGTGGCGCCGCTGCCGGGGAGGATCTCCTGCACCGGATTGAGGCCGTCGTAGAGGAATTGGGTGGTGGCGGCGCCGACGGTCTTTTGGGTTCTTCTGCCGAGGGGGTCGTATTTGAAGCTGGCGGGAGTTCCTCCCGTAATGCCGGTGAGGCGATTGCGGGCATCCCAGGCGTAGGTCTTGCTGCCGTCGCTCAGGAGGTTGCCGTTGGCGTCATAGCTTAGGGCCTGGGCGCCCCAAGCGGTGAGCTGGTGGTTGGCGTTGTGGGTGGCGCTGGCGAGTGCTGCGGGGAGGCCGGCGCCGGCCAGTGTCCCCGTGGCGCCGGTGCGCCGGCCGAGGGTGTCGTAGCTGTAGAGCAGGGTGCCGAGGCTGGTGGCGCCTTTGGTATAGCTGAGACCGGTGAGCTGGTTGGCAGGGTCGTGGCTGTAGTTCGTTACGATGCCGTTGGGGAGGGTGAGGCTGGTTCTGCGGCTGGCCGCGTCATAGGTATGGAGTGTGCTGGTCGTGCCTTGAGTGATTTGGGTGAGCCGCGAGGCGTTGTCATAGGTATAGGTGACCGCGGGCTGGCCGGTGACGGTGAGGGCGGTGCGCCGACTGGCCGTGTCGTAGCTGTAGCTGATCGTGCCTTGCGGGGTGGTTTCGCTGAGCAGGCGGTTGAGGCCGTCATAGCTGCGGGTGATGGCGCCGCTTTGGCTGTCGTTGAGGGCGGTGAGGCGGTCGCCGGCGTCATAGGTGTAGGTGGTGGTGCTGGCATCGGCGAAGCTTGTCTGGGTGCGCCGGTTGCGGGCGTCGTAGGTGTAGTTGGTGATTTGGCCCTTGCGATCGGTGGAGCGGGTGAGGTTGCCGTTGCCGTCGTATTGATAGGTCTCGGTCTTCAAGAGCGGATCGGTCTGGCTGGCAAGGCGGTTGCGGGCGTCGTAGGTGTATTGGGTGACGCTGGCTTTGGGATCGGTGACCTTGAGGAGGTTGCTGTTACCGTCGTAGCTGAGCGTGGTGCTCTGGTTTAGGGGGTCGGTGATCGTGACCGGGCGGTCGAGGCTGTCGTAGGTATAGAGTGTTTTATTGCCCTGGGGATCGGTGACGCCGGCGGTGCGGCCGAGGAGGTCGGTGAAATAGGTGGTGGTGCGGTTCAGGGGGTCGTTAACGCTGCGCAAATCGCTGAGGTCGTAACTGAAGGTGGTGATCTGATTGAGCGGGTCGGTGACGGTGAGTACCTGGCCGGCGCTGTTGTAGGTGAATTTGCTAAGGTTGCCGAGCAGGTCTTGAAGCTGGGTGAGCCGGCCCAGGCTGTCGTAGCTGTAGGTGGTGGTGTGGCCCAAGGGATTCTTGGACGTGGCAAGCTGGTTGTAGTCGGCGGTGTAGGTGTAGCTGTCGGTGACGGCGCTCGCGGTGCCGGCCAGGCGGGTGACGGAGGTGGTGTTGCCTTGGGCGTCGTAGGTGTAGGCGGTGTTGCGGCCCAGGGTGTCGGTACGCGTGAGTAGCAGGCCACTGTTGTTGTCCCGCGTGAAAGTGTAGCTCTGTTGCTCGGGGCGGCCTAGGGCATAGGTCTCGCTGGCCGGGAAGCCGGTACTATGAAAGGTGATGCGGCGCACGAAGCCGCGCGGGTCGGTGACATCGGTCTGGGTGACCTTACCGGCGGTATCGGTGACATAGCTGAACAGATAAATCCCGCCATCGGCCAAGGTTTGCTTAGCGACCCGCCCGTTGGCGTCATAGACGTTGGTGACCATGATGTTGCCGCGACGGTCTTTCACGGTGAGCATGCGGCCGGCCGTGTCGTAGGTGTACTCCTCGAAGGTGGCGTCGGGATAGGTAGCCTTGGCGAGATAGCCGGCGGTGGTGTAGGCGTATGTCCAGGTGCGTCCAGTCAGGTCTTAGATCTGGGTGATGCGGTTGCTCAGATCATAGGTGAAGTCCAGGTAACGGCCGCTGGACGTGGTGATGCGCTGAATCTGGCCGCCGTTGCGGGTGATCGTCAAACGGTTGCCGAAGCGGTCGCGGATGCTATTGAGTAGTCCCGTATAGGGGCTGAACTCATAGATAGTGCCGTCTTTGAGGGTTAACACCCATCTTTCTCCATTGATGGGATCGTAGGGTGCCGTGAGCCGGGCGCCATAAAATCGGGTCGGCGAGGAGGTGTGTTCCCATACATAGTTGTCATGTAACGATGTCCCACCGGTACGCGGGAAGTCAATGAGCGCCCCGTCAGGAAGAATGAGCTGCTGCTTGTCGTAGGTGCCTGGCGTGGCATTACGAAGGTACATTGCATAATTGTGCGAGGTGCCGATGCCGAAAGGGCGGACGATTGTGTCGCCCGGGCGGTAGGTGCGACTCAGGGCAAAAGGCAGCACATCCGACAGCTCGACATCGGTACGTTCATGCAGAAACAGGCCGGTCAGGCAGTCTACTGGATCACCACCCCGAGCGGGACCCCCCCCGCCACCACCTCCTCCTCCACCACCTCCTCCTCCACCACAGTGGGCGGGGGAAGGAAAGGGCGGCGGTGGCCCGTTGGCTAAACTGTGCCCGGCCGCCATGTGCTCGTGCAGGCCAACACCAGGATCTGGCTTAATGTGCTGACCATCGGCGCTGACGTGGGCCGTGCCATAGACGAACCACCCGCGCTGGCGTGGATCGTAGAGCCAGAAATTATGTCGCGTACCCACTGGGTCGTTGGTGTAGTTCGGGTAGACAATACGTACACCCGGCGAAGTGTTCGGATCTAGCTCGTGTATCGTGGCACCGCCTGGGTGAATCATGAAGTACATCGGGAAATTGTCCGGTGTCGGAAACGGCGCTCGATCAAGCGGCACCGGGACAAGGGCAAAGCGTGTAAGGATGTTGCCTTGCCGGTCGCGCAGTACCGTGCCCTTGGGGAGACGGACTTCAAGTCCTGGAAGATCGGGATGGGTGGCGATGACCTCGCTGGTGGTGGGCGAGGGAATGTCTATCCAGTCCTTAGCACGAATACGCGGTAGATACAGGGCATAAGAAAGCTCCGTAACCCGGCCTTCCTTGACATCTACGCCCACGACAAACTGGGCGTACTTTTGGCCCCCTTTACCGGCCGTCAAGCCATCTACGATTAGCTCATGACGGCCTGTAGGTACACCGGTGAGGGTAAAGCGGCCATTGGCGTCGGTAAGGGTCGAGAGAGCACCGAGCGAAACCGTTACATTCGCCAATGGTTTATCATTCAGACGCAGTACTGTCCCGGCAACACCGGTCTCGCCGGTGTTTTCTGAAACAGCACTGTTTTGACTCGGGACCGGATGCCGCTTGCGCAGATCTTTAATGTGATCTCGAATGTCTTCATCGTTATCCAGCATAGCGCGGACAAAGTCCGGCAGCGGTTTGCCGGTGCGCCAGCGCCCCCCCTTGTGTTGCTCGCCAGGTTTGAAATCTTCATCATCGTCGGCGGCGGCAGGTGTTTTGTCCGCGCCTTGCGCAGTGACGTGTGTCTTATCTGTTTTCCCCGAACCGGCTTCGGTGTTGTGGCTATCTGTTGCTGTGGAAAACGAGCTTGAGGAGGATTGGCCATTGGTGAGTGTGCTGGTTTCGCTATTCTGTATCTCGCTGTGATCGGTAGCTGCTTGCTGAACATCGCTGCCGAGGCTTGCGGTGCGGAAGTTGAAGGTGGTAAAGGGAACCGGTGCAGCATTGTTATCTGCGGCGCCCTTCACAAACAATGTGTACCATGAGGCCGGCCACAGGTCGCTCTTCGGCGCGATAAAGGCCAGCCTGCCTCCCTCGGCGGCGATCACCCGAATAGCTGTCACGCCCGAAGGGCCGATCAAGGTGACGGTGCTGTCGTTAAGCGTTGCCGGGTCGAGCGGTTTGGAAAAGCGTAAAGCAATCACGCCATCCACGGGGAAGTCCTGCGCCTCGGCGGTGGGGATGGAGCCGGTTAAGCTTGGCGGTGCGCTGGTTTTGGTTGCGGTTGCGGCGGCGTCCGCGCCATTCACGAAACGATTTTGCTCGGGATCGAACAAGGCCGCCGTGCTCAATGCATGACCTGCGGCGTCCACACCCCCCTCGATCAAGACCCGGCCGTCGGCGAGCAGTTGCGCGGAATGGCTTGTCCGCGCTGGCCCGCTAAGCTTTGCTACCTCTCCGGTCCGCGAGTTCCAGAATTCCGCCTGGTTAAGCACGTTATGCTGTGCATCATGGCCGCCGACAATCAGCACGCGGCCATCGGTAAGCAGCGTGGCGGTATGGCCTACGCGCGGCAATAGATTGACCGTGAGTTTCTCGAAGGTATTAGTGGAGAGGTTGAAGCGCTCCGCACTCGGCACTATTTTGCCGTTCGCATCCGTACCGCCCAAAATCAATACCGAACCGTCGGACAACACCGTGGCGGTGTGATCTCTACGAGGGAAATTGGGGGCGGTGCGTTGAGGGCTTGACTTATCGAACGAGGAGATGACAGCCGCTACCTGGATGGAGTTTGAGCGGTTGGATGTTGCACTGTCCACAACACTCGAGGTGGAAGCTAGCAGCACTGAGGCCAAAAGTGCATCCATTGAATAGCGAAGTGCTGCTTTGATGGGGGTATTTCTTATCTTATGCTGCATGTCTTACTCCTGAATCTTATGGCAGCGTTATTGCGACTGAGGCGGCATTGTTGGTTTCATTGCTCTCCGTCACGTTACCGCTATCGGTGTTGGTGCCGCCAACCTGAGCGCCATGGCCATCCGCCTTGATAAATAACCGATAGGCCCCTGCGGTAGTGGTTGTGCTCGTCGTGTAGGTGACCGTGACCGTGTAGCTCGCGCCGGGGGCAACATCGGTGTTGCGATAGTTGTAGCCGGAGAGATTGAGATCGGCATTGTCGAGGGTGGCGTCGGCCGACAAGTAGGCCAGATCGAACCAGTATGATTTGGCGGCAATGCTGCCCTGGTTAGTGACGGTGAAGGTGACGGGAATACTGTAGGAACTGTTTGCGTTTTTTACGATGCCCCCAATGGTTACACTGCTCACCGTGAGATCAGCCTTAGTAGGTAAGGTCAAGGTCAGGGCCTGTACATTATTGACCTCATTGCCTTCTGCCAAATAGCCAGTGTTGGTGTTGGCGCCGCCCACTTGAGTACCGTGACCGTCGGCTTTGATGAACAGGGTATAGTTGCCGGGAGCTGTGGTGCTCAGAGTCCGGTGGGTGACCGTGACCGTATAGCTTGCGCCGGGGGCAACATCGGTGTTGCGATAGTTGTAGCCGGAGAGATTTTGATCCGCGTTGTCGAGGGTGGCATCCGCCGATAAGTAGGCCATGTCAAACCAAACTGCCTTCGCGGTGACATTGCCCTGATTGGTGACGGTGAAGGTGACCGGGATGTTGTAGGAGCCGTCTTGGTTGGCGGTGAGGGCGCCGAGTGTGGCGCCGCTCAGCACCAGATCAGTCGCACCAAGCTTCACCTGCATCGTAGCGGTGGCTCCGTAGTAGGGATCAATCAACACCGTGTAGGTGCCGGTGACCGGCAGGTTGCTGAGATTGAGAAATCCCCCGCCCGGGCTGCTCGCTGTGGTCGAGCTGAGGGTTGTGCCATCCGGTTTATAGACGGTGAGGGCTATCGGTTTACCCGCGGGGACGGTGCTGAGGCCCGCGACTTCGATCCCGACATTGCTCCCG
>JACPZD010000018.1 GCA_016195665.1 Gammaproteobacteria bacterium
GTGCGCTACACGCATTATGCGCTGATGGTGTATGGCTATAACCGTATTCCCATCGTCAGTTGGCTGCGCGAGCAGGCGAACGAGGGTTTGTCTCATGCCCAGCAGGCGGGCGAGATGATCACCCAGCTCGGAGCGCATCCCTCGCTGGCCATAGGCCCGCTGCTGGAAACCCATAAACACGACATCGGCGACATCCTGCGCGAATCACTGGAACACGAACGCGAAGCCCTCAAGTCGTACCATGAGCTATTGAACCTGGTGAAGGATCGTTCGGTGTGGCTGGAGGAATACGCCCGCGAGATGATTTTCAAAGAGGAACAGCATCAGGGCGAGGTGGACAAGATGCTGCGCAAGCCGGGCGATATCGAGGTTTTCAGCAAAGCATAATCAGGCAAACGGAGGCAGCGGTATCCATAACACCCGCAGCGTGCATGTGCTATATGCTGGCGCAGCATATCTGGTAAGGCAGCGGTTATTTTATCACGATAAACAAGGCGGCTTGGCCTCGTCTGATGCTAAGCAGCAGTGAGCCCTTGCTCCGCTCGACCGCGTCGGCAAGATCCTGCGAGGTGCGCACGGGTTTGCGGTTCACCGCGATGACGATATCGCCGGGACGAAGGCCTGCCTCAGCCGCGCGGCTTCCCGGCTGTACCTCGACGACCGGGATGCCCTCCAATTTTCCGAACAGTTCGGAACGCTCATCCACCGCGCCGAACAACACGCCCGCAAGGCGCGGGTCCTCGGGCGTGTTATCGCTTTGCGCCACCGGAGGCTCAACGATATCCACAGCGACGGTTTGAGTGCGCCCGTCACGCAGGATATCGAGCTTGACCGGTTTGCCGACCCGTAACAGGCCGATGGCGTTGCGGAAGGTGCCGGAATCACGTACCGCTTGCCCATTAACGGCGGTGACAATGTCGCCGGGCTTAAGGCCGGCCTGCGCGGCGGGAGAGCCGGGCGTGACCTGGGCAATGATGGCGCCTTGCTGGTTCTTGTCGGTCAAGGGCAGGCCGAAGGCCTGCGCCAGCTCCGGTGTGAGGTCCTGAGCCTGGAGTCCCAGCCGTCCCCGCCGCACCTTACCGGACTCGACCAGTTGCGTCATGATGTCCCGGGCCATGTTGATGGGAATGGCGAAGCCGATACCGACATTGCCGCCGCCGGGCGCCAGGATTGCTGTGTTGATGCCGATGAGCTCCCCGCGCAGATTCACGAGCGCCCCGCCGGAGTTGCCAGGATTGATGGAGGCGTCGGTCTGGATGAAGTCTTCGTAACCCTCGATACCCAAGCCGGTGCGGCCGAGTGCGCTGATAATCCCCGAGGTGACCGTTTGACCCAGGCCGAAGGGGTTGCCGATGGCGACCACGAAGTCACCGACCTGCAGGCGTGACGAGTCGGCGAGCGACAGCGCGGTAAGATCTTTGGCCGGAATCTGGATGACCGCTACGTCCGTTTCCGGGTCGTTACCGATCAGCTTCGCCTTGAGGCTGCGCCCATCACGCAGCATGACGGTAATCTCATCGGCGTTGGCAATCACATGATTATTGGTCAGCACATAGCCGCGCTGCGCATCCACGACCACGCCCGAGCCGAGGCTTTGAGTCGGGCGCTCACGCGGCATGTTCGGGATATCGAAGAAACGGCGGAAGAAGGGATCGTTCAGCAGCGGATTATCCTGCACGCGCAGGCGGCCGCGGGTGGAGATGTTGACCACCGCGGGCGTGACCTGTTGCAGCATGGGGGCGAGGGTGGGGAGGGGTTGCCCCTGGCCATCAGCGGCGGGCAAGACCGAGTGTGACAGAGGGCTTACCATCAACACCAGGACGGCGGCTAATATCGGATACATACGTTTCATGATTGAGCTACGCTCCTTGTGGCGGGTAATCTGAACCTGATGGGTAAAATCGTGAGTACTGCGAGGAATTCTGAGAAGTATGATTTTAAATGGGTGAAAAAGTTCGATATCAGGATATAGGCAAGGCGCCAGGTAGGCCTGTTTATTTTTATCCTGAGCCGGTACACTCATAGCGCATGACTCTCTAAATAACCTCAACAAAGGAGTTTGGATCATGAACGTATGTACGCCATTAAACCAATACGGGCCCCTGGTGGGGCGCATCCTTCTCGTGCTCATCTTCATTCTTTCCGGTTACGGAAAACTCACTGGCTGGGACGGAACACTCGGCTTCATGGCCAGCAAGGGCATCCCGCTGACCAGCCTGTTTCTGGCCTTGACGATCGCCGTCGAACTGGGCGGCGGGCTGCTGATAGCCCTGGGGTTGTATGCGCGCTGGGCGGCGCTGGCGATCTTCCTGTTCCTCATCCCGGTGACGCTGATATTTCATCCTTTTTGGAGTGATCCCAGCCAGATGAACACTTTTATGAAAAATATCGCCATCATGGGCGGGATGCTGTACATCATGACTTATGGCAGCGGACCGTACAGTATCAAGCAGGAAAAGTGCCCATAGGGCAAAAGTGTTAGACACACGGTTTCATGCAGCCATTGAACGCATGGACGCGTTCAACCGCGCAGACCCCAACCACGAAATCGTCGCGGGCAAGGAGTATCCCAAAGAGCTGCTTTACGCCGAGCGCATGACAGCATGGCTCATACGTCTCGCACCTGATGCGTCCGAGGCGCTGCAGCTTGCGGTGCGCAGCCAGCACATCGGGCGCTGGACGATACCGCGCAACAACTACCCGATGGACCGGCGCGGCTATCACCAATGGCGCACCGCACTCGCCCGCTTCCACGCACAAACCGCACGCGAGATCCTGCACGACACAGGCTACGATGAGGCGACCATCGCCCGTGTCGAAAATTTACTGAAAAAGACCCACCTCAAAAACGACCCCGAGGCGCAACGGCTGGAAGACACCGCCTGCCTCGTCTTTCTCGAACATTATTTTTCCGACTTCGCGAAAAAACACGACGAACAAAAACTCATCGAGATTCTACAAAAGACGTGGAAAAAAATATCCGCACAAGCGCAGCAGACGGCGCTTACATTGACGCTTGCGGATGCCGACCGAGCATTGATTGAAAAGGCGTTGTCAGCTATTTGAACCAACAGGCAGTATAAATCGGCTCTCAAGACAAGGCCGGGCAATCTGTTGCACGCCTTGGTTAGGTCGCGTTCTCTGGGTCGGGAAGGGCTGCGCCTTGGGATAGAGCAGTCCCGGGCTCATCTACCGGTTGCAGAGAGAAATGAAGAAGTACATCAGAGCCCAAGAGATCTTTCCCCTGTGAGTGCTCACGGATTGAGGGTTCAAGCGCAGCCAACATTCCCCGGATTCGGCGAACGACATCGGATAGATCGACTCGCACCCTACTTGTCACGAGGCTTACCTGAGCAATCTCACCAGGGGCAAGTCTGGCCTCCAGATCTATGAGGGGGCTGAACGTAAGCTGCTTGGGATAAAAACTACCCGGCTGCAGCACCCAAAATGTAGGTGGTGAATCTTCTGCTGGAGAAGGACCCAGCCAAGCTATAGCGCCGAGTGCTGCAGATTGTCTATCGCTGATTGCTCTTAGTTCACGGTTGAGGTGCTGAGTGACGTCCCGTAGCAGTTTCGACTGCAGACGTTGCGCGAATGAATAGTTTAAAGACCTCATTTTGCTTTAGACCGGGGAAGACCCTTAATACTTCCCGAAACCGGTTTACTGCGTCTATCACGCCATATGCGTAGACGATGCCGTCAATAGCTCTCTCCCCGAAGGTTTTTCTTTCTGCAACATTCGCCAGCGACTTGAGAAGGCGATCGAGATTCTCGAACGAGAGCGCCGCCATTTACGCGGAAACCGCAGGGCATCAGTGAAGAGCACTTGCTGCCGCGGCAAATCGACTGGGAGACGACGAAATGGAGAGTCTGGGGAGAGCATCAATCATACCCCTCACATCTTATGTGCAGCGATCTAACGTTTCGGCTGAGGGACTGGCCCGGAGCGCAGCGGAAGCCCAGTCCCTCTCAAGTCGAGGCAAATTTCGCGCCTATTAAATTTTTCAACCATCGCATGAAGGCCGGCGGGTCTTCGAGTTGAGCGCTCGTTGGCGGTTAGAATAACCGGCTGGCCTTATTTAGCGTGGCGGTTGGCATCAAGCGCCAAACCAACAAAAACAGCAGCTACAGCTAAAATAAGAATAGCAACAATAATCTCCATGGTTATAACCCTCTGAGCGATTCAATACGTTGTTCAATTCGCTTGTGTAAAAGTGCGACACCGGCTGTGGTAACAACCACAGCTATAACGACCGTAGCGGTTAAGATCGTACTCGTTGAGGCAATATTTGAGGCAAGCCAACCCACCAAGCTAATATCTGTGACGACAAGGATGCCCAGCCACACCTTAAGATAGGCAATTTGCTCTTTTGTGAAATCAGCTTCTGACAAAGGATATCTCCAGCCTCGTCATCAGAATAATACACCTTTTCCAGCGCAAGCGGATAAGGCCATCTAAAATTATGCACCAAGTTCCACCAGGCGCTGATTCAATCGGCGCACGAAGGCCGCCGGGTCTTCAAGCTGGGCGCCTTCGGAGAGTTGGGCCTGATCAAACAGGATGTGCGCCCAATCGGCGAAGCGGTCGTTGTCGGTTTCTTTGGCGATGCGTACGACGAGCGGGTGGTCCACATTGATTTCCAGAATCGGCTTGCTGCCCGGAACCACCTGCCCGGCGGCCTTGAGCAGGCGTTCGAGGTGCGCGCCCATGTCGTGGGCCTCGCTGACCAGGCACGCGGGCGAGGTGGTGAGGCGGTGGCTCACGCGCACATCGTTCACCCGGTCGCCTAGGGCGGTCTTGATGCGTTCGATCACACCCTGGAATTCGCCTGCGATTTTTTTCTGTTGCTCGGTGTCGCTTGCGCCCTCGATTTTGCCAAGATCGAGCTCGCCCTTGGCGACGGACTGAAGCTGCTTACCTTCAAACTCGGAGAGATGAGTCACTACCCATTCATCCACCGCTTCGTACATGAGCAGCACCTCGATGCCTTTTTGGCGCAACAATTCGAGATGCGGACTGTGCTTGGCCGCATTAAAGTTTTCGGCGGTGAGGTAGTAGATGGTTTCCTGACCTTCCTTCATGCGCGCGATGTAGTCGGTGAATGACACGTCTTGCGCATCGGTATCCTTGTGGGTTGAGGCAAAGCGCAATAGCTTGGCGATGCGTTCGCGGTTGGCGTAGTCTTCGACGAGGCCTTCTTTGAGCACACGTCCGCACTCCTTCCAGAACGTAGCGAATTTTTCCGGTTCATTAGCGGCCAGGTTTTCCAGCAGATCCAACACCCGTTTCACCGCAGCGGCGCGGATGGAATCCACGACCTTGCTGCCTTGTAAAATCTCGCGCGAGATGTTGAGCGGCAGGTCATTGGAATCAATGATACCGCGCACAAAACGCAGATAGCGCGGCATGAGATGTTGGGCGTCCTCCATGATGAACACGCGCCGCACGTAGAGCTTGATGCCGTGGCGGCTGTCGCGTTCCCATAGATCGAACGGCGCGCGGGATGGGATGTAAAGCAACAGGGTATACTCCTGCTTGCCTTCCACGCGGCTGTGAATATGCGCGAGCGGATTTTCAAAATCGTGTGCGATGTGTTTGTAAAATTCGTTGTACTCGTCGGCGCTGATTTCGCTCTTGGGGCGTGTCCACAAGGCCGAGGCGCGGTTAACTGTCTCCTCGCCGGAGGCGTCTTTCCCTTCCTTGGGCATCAGGATGGGGGCGGTGATGTGGTCGGAATATTTATGAATGATATTACGCAACCTGAAGCCGTCGAGGAATTCGTCTTCGTCGGGGCGCAGATGCAAAATCACCTCCGTGCCGCGCGTGGATTTTTCGACGGTCTCGATGCTGTAGTCGCCCTCGCCCGCGGATTCCCAGCGCACGCCGTGTTCGGCGCCCAGCCCGGCGCGACGGGTGATGAGCGTTAGCCGGTCGGCGACGATAAAAGAGGAGTAAAAGCCGACGCCGAACTGGCCGATGAGATGGGCGTCCTTGGCCTGGTCGCCGGTGAGCTTTTCGAGAAAGGTCTTGGTGCCTGACTTTGCGATGGTGCCGATGTGGTCTATCACCTCGGCGCGCGTCATGCCGACGCCGTTGTCGGAGACGGTCACGGTACGCGCCGTCTTGTCATAGCTCACGTGAATCTTAAGATCGCTGTCGCCGTCGTACAGCGCCTCATCGGCGAGGGCCTCAAAGCGCAGTTTATCTATGGCGTCGGAGGCGTTGGAGATGAGTTCCCGCAGGAAGATCTCTTTGTTGCTGTAGAGCGAATGTATCATCAGGCTCAGCAATTGCCGAACCTCGGTCTGGAAGCCCAGGGTTTCTTTATGTGCAGTGACGGTCATGGTTGGCTCTTCGGGGTTAGTTGTACGGGGTTATGTATTGGGGCAACCGCTACATGAAATCAAGCCACGTTTTTCTGCTCGATATTGAAGTAAGATAGTAACATTGAAAATAAGGAGAAACGCCATGCCCGCAAGTTTACCACTCATCCTCGAACCCGCAGAATTACACCCGCATCTCGGGGATCAAGGCGTGTTGATTGTTGACCTGAGCAAGCCGGAAAGCTTTGCTCGCCAACACATTTCCGGCGCCGTGAACCTGGACTATGCGCAACTGGTCACCGCCCGTCCGCCTGTAATGGGGCTGTTGCCGGATGACGCGCAGTTGAGCAAGGTCTTGTCGGGTCTGGGGCTAACGCCGGACAAGCACGTCGTCGCCTATGACGATGAGGGGGGGGCGAAGGCCTGCCGGTTGTTGTGGACTCTGGAAGTTATCGGCCACAGGCACACTTCGCTGCTCGATGGCGGCTTGCGGAGCTGGCTGGCTGCGGGGTATCCGGTGACGGGCGGCGCCGCTTCGAGTACGCCCGGCAGCTATCACGCAGTGCTGGGTGAAGACGCCAGGGCGGACAAGGCCTATATTTTGGAGCATCTGCAAGACCCTGGTGTGGTCTTGCTCGACACACGCACGCCGGGTGAGTACCGCGGCACAGACAAACGCGCCGAGCGCGGTGGGCACATTCCCGGCGCCGTCAATCTGGACTGGACACAAGCCCTTGGGAGCGATCTCCGTCTCAAGCCCGTGCAGGAACTGCGCGCGCTGTATGAGAAGCTGGGTGTGACGCCGGACAAGGAGGTGATCGTCTATTGTCAAACCCATCACCGCTCCTCGCACACGTTTGTGGTACTGAAGGCGCTGGGTTATCCGCGCGTCAAGGGCTATCCCGGCGCGTGGTCGGAGTGGGGCAATAGTCCGGATACACCGGTGGAAACAGCTTAGAGCATATCCAAAAACAGTTCCCATGCGGCCCCTTGCGATGAAAAGGCTTCACCACGGAGGGCGCAGAGGAGAAATAAAGCCTTCTTGAGGGTATTCCTCTGCGTCCTCTGCGGTAAATTATTTATGGATAAGTTCTTAGTCCAGATTCCACGAGCCGAGGATACGGTACACCACTTAGAGCATATCCAAAAACAGTTCCCATGCGGCCCCTTGCGATGAAAAGGCTTCACCACGGAGGGCGCAGAGGAGAAATAAAGCCTTCTTGAGGGTATTCCTCTGCGTCCTCTGCGGTAAGTTCTTAGTCCAGATTCCACGAGCCGAGGATACGGTACACCACACCATGGGTTTCGTTGCTGGATTCGACCAAACAAAAACTCTCGGCCTTCCATACGAGCGGCTGTACGAGGAGTTCCCCTTTCGGCCGGTCCGCCTTGCGCAGCAAGGTGATGTGCGGTTGGTAGCCGCGACTTTCGGGGGTCAGTCCGCACATTGTCTCTGCAACGTTCAGGCCGTCAACCAATGCCAGCAGTGCGTCGGGAATGTGGCTGGCCCCCAACCACACGATACGAGGCTTTGGCCAGTAGCCGGGCTGATCCAGCGTTAGCGCGAAGCGTGGAACATGCAGTTCGGCGGCTGCAGCGCTTAGGCAGTTGCGCGTATCCTCAGTGATATTGCCGAGGAATACCAAGGTAAGGTGCAAATTGTGATCGGCAACCGGACGGCCGTATGCAGGCACATCGCGCGCAAGCCGGGCCAACTGTTCGCGCAGCTCTTGTTGCGGCCACAGCGCAAAGAACAGACGTTGCGTCGGCGCCGGGGGGGCAACCTCCACAGGCATTCAGGCCTCCGGGTACGCCGAGGCGGTAAAATCCAGCATGCCTTGCAGGCTGGCGTATACGGCTCTGCGGCGTATCGCTTCACGGTTGCCGGAAAAATGCTCAACGCGGCTTCGCGCGGACTCTCCCTTGGCCGCCCAGGCGAGACACACGATGCCGACCGGTTTGAGAGGTGTTCCTCCTCCCGGCCCTGCAACGCCGCTGACCGCCAGACTCACTTCGGCGCGGCTGTGTTTGAGCGCCCCGCCGGCCATCTCGCGCACCACTTCTTCACTCACCGCGCCGAATTTCTCCAGCGTGCCCTGCGAAACCCCCAGCATCTCGTGTTTGGCAGTGTTGGTGTAGGTGACAAAACCGCGCTCGAACCATTCCGAAGAACCGGCTACACCGGTGATTACTTGAGCGACCCAGCCACCGGTGCATGACTCGGCGGTGGTCAACATCAAACCGCGCATTTTCAATGCTGCGCCTACTTCAGCGGCCGCGGCACTAAGCGCAGCATCGTCGGGAGGCTCCCTAGGGATTGAGACAGACATGCTTGAGCCTTGCAGGAATCACAAAGGATCTAGAGCGCCGGCAGACCCGGCGCGCCGGAGTAAAACTGAGATGGTTGGCAGAGGAACTCTGCCAACCACCAGACAACAGGGAGGATCTTACGGTGTGGCTGGAGCGGGCGCCGCCGGCTCCGCAGGGGCTGTCGGCTCCGCAGGCGCCGGGGCTCCGCCGCCCATAGCGTCTTTGGGCTGCTCCATCATTTCTCCGGCTTTGTCCATGGTTTCCTTGGACTTGTCCATATCCGCCTTTTCACACCCGGCCAGACCTGCGGCAAACACGGCAGCGCTTAAAAACATGAGGATTTTCTTTACCATGGCTATACTCCTCTGAAGAGTTCGAGAAAGGTTCACAGCATTAGAAAACTAACATGTCTAACGCGTACGATCAAGGCTGCTCTGCGCCGGCCTGATGATATAATGAATAATTTGGTTTGATGCTTTCCAACGGTAAGTGCGATGGATTTGGCAGGTGCAAGAGAATGTAGATCAGCGTTGATCTGCGCGTTAGAGCACGTAAGGCGATGAGAAGCGGTGAATTTATGTAGGTGCGGCAAGATTCGGGATTTTGCGCCGTCAGTTTTTTGACAAACCTGACCACCTGCTATCAATGCAATATATAACGTATTGAATAATAATAAAATTTATATAAATCCCTAATTGGCATACTTTTCGCTTAAATTTGGGCTAAGTTACTAATGAGGTTTGATTTATGGCGATATCACACTCTGCTGTATCGGGCAACAATAGAGGATATAATCCTGAGGCCGCCTATGTCTTAGGCACTGATGCGACAGCCGCGCTGAAGCCGCAGGTACAGGAAAAGACCTTGAAAATCACCAGCGTGTTACAGACGACTCTAGAGGTCAGCAAGTTGATCGAGCTGTTTGCCGCCGAGGTGCAGGGTGCGGCCGCTCATCACCATGTCTCTTACCGCAACCCAGCCCAGGGTATTGACCTAAGTCTGGGAGAACCTGCACGCCACTCCTGCGCCTACCGGTTGTTGCTCCTTGGGCAGTCTTTAGGCGAGTTGACCTTCACGCGGAAAAAACGTTTTTCCGAAGCCGAGATTCAGTTGATCGAAAGTCTGCTTGCCGGGCTGGTTTATCCGTTGCGCAACGCCCTGCTCTATCACGATGCAGTGCAGGCGGCGTTTAAGGACCCGCTAACCGGGGTCAATAACAGGGCGACGATGAACGTGGTGCTCAGGCGCGAGGTTGAGATTGCCCGCCGCTATGGGACGCCGCTGTCCTTTATCATCATGGATATAGACAATTTCAAGACGATCAACGATACCTACGGTCACGCAACGGGTGATGTGGCGATAAAGTCCTTGGTGGAGCGCGTAACGGAATGTATCCGTTCCACGGATATTTTGTTCCGCTACGGCGGTGAGGAATTTACCGTGTTGTTGAACAACACCACACCGGACGGCGCCCTGCTGCTGGCCGAACGCATCCGTCATACGGTGGAGTTGTCCGAGTGCGATTACAACAACAAGCTGATTAACATGACCGTCAGTATGGGGGTCTCGTATCTGAACGGCGAGGATGACGAGCAGAGGTTGTTCGAGAAGGCCGATAACGCCTTGTATCAAGCCAAATCAGAGGGACGTAATTGCGTGCGGCTGCTCGGCTAAAGGAAGCTCTGAATAAGTCCATCCTGGACTTCTCATAGCACGAAAAGCAAAAACGTGGCCATAAGATTATTATGGTGCTTTTCTCCATGTTTCAAACACGATAGTGTTTGAAACATGGCGGTGCGTCCCTGCACCGCAGAAACCTCGGATTTGATCAGAGGTTCCCTAAGGTTTTACCCTTGCGCCGCGTGCGCAACGGCGGCCGCGCGAGGGCGCTCTTCTTCGCTGTAAAGATAATCCCGCGTAATAGGCAGCACGTCGAGCCGCTGCGTCAATTGCAGTTGAAACACCACCAGATCACGCCAGCGAAACGACGCCTCGCAGGCGGCGAGATAAAATTCCCACATCCGGCAAAAACGCTGACCCAGGCGCGCGGCGATTTCTATGCGCTGTGCCTGAAAACGTTGCTGCCAGGCTCCCAGCGTCATGGCGTAGTGCAGGCGCAGGATCTCGACATCGCTGGTGATGAGGCCGCTCTCTTCAATGCCGCGGTTGAGCTCGGACAACGCCGGGACATAGCCGCCGGGGAAGATGTGTTTGAGTATCCACGGGTTGGTGACGCCGGGCGGGGTGTAACGGCCAATGGTATGCAGCAGCGCCACCCCTTCCGGACTCAACAGCCGGCGCATCTGCTCGAAATAATGGCGATAATGGTGCGTGCCGACGTGCTCGAACATTCCCACGCTCACGATGCGATCATAGGCGCCGCTGTGTTCACGGTAATCACGCAGCAGAAATTCCACACGCCCTTGCAGTCCGCGCTCGCGGGCGCGCTGCTGCGCCACGCGCAGTTGCTCGCGTGACAGGGTAAGACCGGTGACCTTGACCCCTGCGTGCTCGGCGAGGTAGAGGGCGAGCCCGCCCCAGCCGCTGCCGATGTCCAGCACCCGTTGCCCGGGGGAGAGATCGAGCTTGCGCAGGATGTGCGCGCACTTGGCGCGCTGCGCCTCTTCCAGGCTGATTCCGGGTTTATAAAAGTAGGCGCACGAATACTGCATGTCCTGATCGAGAAAGCGGCGGAAGAGCCACTCGTCGAGATCGTAGTGGTGCGCAACATTGCGATAGCTCTGGGCGATGCGGTTGCCTTGTCGGAGAAGCCTTTTCAGCAGACTCGCCACCACACCGTTACTGCTTTGTTCAGGAATGTTGCGCATCAGCACTTCAAGCAGATCGAGCAGGTTTGCGGTATCCCACTCTCCATTCATGTAGGTCTCGCCCAGCATCAACTCAGGGTCGCTCAGGATGCGCCGCAGTGTCGCGGATGTGTGAATATACCACTCGGCGTGGGGCGAGCCGCTACCGAAGCTGTGACGTTCCCCTCCAGGAAGGTGCACGGTCAGCCGGCCGTGCTGGATCCGCGGGCCTAGATGTTTTAGAGGATCTATGAACAAGCGGGAAGTCCGATTAGTAGTTGTCGTTAGGGCTATTGGATTAGTGTAGCGCGGGTAGGACGGGCCGGCAACTTGCAATTATCAGGCGACGATAGTCTCCGTGGGAACGGCGCGAGCGATCTGAAAGATGTCCCTATAGGCGGCGTAAGTGGCGCATGTCAGCACAGGCATCAGGAGGAGTATCAGTGTTGTTCCCGCAAGGAATAGCCAGGCGCTTACTAAGCCGATCAGGGCCAACAGCAACGCGGCTCCTAAATAAATCATCCCAAACACTAACAGCGCGCGCCAATTAAGGAATCCGCCCAACAGGCTCAATTTAAGCGCGGCGACCGGCTCCATGCCATTGAGCGCCACGAGCGGCAGTGCGAACTGGTAGGCCATTAACACAAAGGCCAGCAGGATAAGAAAGGGTATGGCCCACAGCGCCGGTAGGAAGCTTTGAATGGAGTTAATTTTTCCTGTGGCGGCCATCTGTGAAAAAAGGTCTGCGGCGGGCGTAAGAAACAACACCAGGGTGATAACGATTTCGAAACCGAGCAAGATCAGCCCTAGCAGCATCAGCGGCTGGAGGCGCTTGCGAAAACCGCTGAACAGAAGCTCAAACCTGGCTGCTTGGCCGCCCGCGATGGTGTCGAGCGTCTGATACAAGCCTGCGCCCAATACGGGTGCGAGCAACGTACTGGCCAGACCGCCCAGGAAGGGAATAAGGCTGAGCGCCATCAGAGACACTAAGAGGGTGTAGAACATGCCGAGCAGCAGCAAGGGTTGCCGGGTGAACAGCCGCCATCCCTGCAGATACCATGCGACGCCGTGCAAGGCGGGGACGTGTTGGTGAGTCATGGTCTGTTCACTACGCCGGTGAGGCCGGATTATTTGTTGACCGGCGGGACATAGCCCTCCGGCCTGGCCGAGCCATCACCGAAGAAGAATTTTTCCATTTCGGTTGCCAGAAATTGGCGCGCCTTGGGGTCCATCATGTTGAGACGGTATTCGTTGATGAGGGTGGTCTGGTGGGCTAGCCACATTTTCCACGCCTCGGAGGAGGCGCTTTCATAAATCCGCTTGCCGAGCTCGCCCGGATACGGCGGGAAAAGCAGGCCCTCGGCCTCGCGTCCGAGTTTTACGCAATATACCATTCGAGTCATCGTGATTCCTTTAATTTCGCCAGCAGACGTTGCACGGGAGCGGCCAGGCCGCGCGCCTCGGGATGGTGGATGTTATACCAGACTGTGGGGCGCGGTTCCATTGCGCGCGCGGGGATTTTGACGATCTGTGCAAGCACCGGTGAAATATCGAGATGAAAATGGCTGAAGCTGTGGCGCAGCGTGGGCCAGTGTTTAAGTTGACCGATCTGGTAAGCAAAATGCTCCCGGCACCAGCGCTTGATGTCGGCGGGGTGAGTGTGTTCGCACTCGGGCAGGCTCCACAATCCGCCCCAGATCCCCGCCGGAGGGCGTTGCTCCAGCAGCACATCGCCCGCGTCGTTACGCAACAGCAGCAAGGTGGCGCTGCGCACCGGCAGGTGCTTGCGTGGTTTCGGTGTGGGGTAGGACGCGATCTCGTTTTGGGCGCGCGCCACGCAAAGATCCGCCAGGGGGCATCGCGGGCAGGCCGGCCGCGAGCGCGTGCACAGCGTCGCGCCCAGATCCATCAGCGCCTGGGTGTAGTCGTCCACCCGATGCGCTGGCAGGTGTGACTCGGCGAGCGACCAGAGTTGCTGTTCGATCTCGCGCCGGCCGGGCCAGCCCTCCACGGCATGCAGGCGCGCGAGGACGCGCCTGACGTTGCCATCCAGGATGGCGTGACGCTGCCCATACGCGAGCGAGAGAATCGCCGCCGCCGTCGAGCGGCCTATGCCGGGCAGTTGTTGCAGCAATACGATATCGCGCGGCAATTCATCCCCGTGCTGCTCGCACACGATCACGGCGGCGCGGTGCAGATTGCGCGCACGCGCGTAATAGCCCAAGCCCGTCCATAGGTGCAACACCTCGTCCAGATGGGCGGCGGCGAGTGTGGCCATATCAGGAAAGCGTTGCATGAAACGTAAGTAATAGGGGATCACCGTGGTGACTTGGGTCTGCTGCAGCATGATCTCCGAGACCCACACGCGGTAAGGCGTAGGGTTGTCCTGCCAGGGCAAGTCCTTACGTCCGTGCCGGTCGAACCAGCGCAGCAGGCGGTCGCTCATCGAGGGCTGTATAGCCGGGGGCCGCCGGGTCATGGCGCTGCTCCAAGGGTGAGGATGGCGTCGTCGGCCTGCGCATCGCCGAATTTGAGTTTGGCGACGCGCACCTGTCCCTGCACAGGCAAGGCGCGCAGGGCCTCGATAGGCAGCGCGTTCGGCTGCCCTTGGGCGGGTGCGACGTACCGGCCCAAATCGAGCTGGTCAAACGCAAGATCCACGCCGACCAATGGTTTTTCCTTCATGCTGAAGCTAATCTCACCGCTACCCAGGGTATCGTCGAGTTGCAGCTTGAGCGGGGCAAGATGAATTTCTTCCAGGTTGCCTGCAAACGCTGCGTCGAGTGCGGCTTTTTGCAGGGCATAGTCTGGAAATCCTGAAGGCAGCGATACGTCCAGCCGGCGCAGAAGGTCACGCGGGTTGAAGGGCGTGACCTTCAAACGACCGGTCAAACGCGCGGCATTCGAAATCGGCGTAGCTTGAAGACGGCCGAGCATTGTGAGACCTGCGGCCTCGATCTTTAGGTTGTCGAGCAGGAGCGTTTGGCGGTTGATGTCGGCGCTCACATTTCCGCTGAGCTGAAGCTCAAAATGATTTTGCGGCAGATGCACGCTTTTGAGCTGCGCCGTAATGAGGGCGTCACGCAATTGATACTGTTGCCGATCGAGATCAATCATGCCCTTGCCCTTGGCCTCGAAGCGTCCGCTGTATTGCGGGCTGAGGGCCGTGTCAAAGCCGAGCTTAAGATCGAACGCTACACGGGGAACGATAGCTCCCGTGCGCAGCGTGAGCTTTTCCAATGCAAAGTGCTGACCCTGTTGCCGGTCATCCAAAATCAGCGAGGCGTTCGTGACGGCCAGCCCGCCCAGGCTGAGTACAGCGAGATTCGCACCCTGCCCGCGTCCTCGCGCCAGATCTTCCCAGTTGCTGCGGCCGGTGGAGTCCCTGCTGAGATGCAATACCGCTCGTTCCAGTACTACGATGTCGGTGACCCACTGTCCTTGCAGCAGCGGGATCAGTTTCACCCGGAGTTGGGCGAGCTCGGCCTGTAGGAAAGGCGTTGGAGCAAAGTCCGGGGCGTTGTTCACCTCTATATGGTTGAGTCTCACGCCCAGCCAAGGAAAGAAAGAGATCTCGATCTTGCCGCCGATCGTTAGCTCGCGGCCGGTCTGATCTTTTACCCAGGCGCTGATCCGGTCTTTGTAGGCGTTGGGGTCGAAGGTGAGCGCGACCAGGGTGACGGTGCCGGCGAGGCCGAGCAGGACGAAGCCCGCAAACCAGAGCGCGAGCCTGCGGCGTGGCGACGTGAAGGTCCTTTGTCCGGGGTCGGTAGTCATGGCTGTGGTCATGATACACTGTGCGCGCATTGGCGCAGACACCGTACAGCATTTCCTTAAATCCATGCCGCTTGCCGAACAACACCGCGTCGTATTCAAGTCCATTGACGACTCCACCACTTCTGGAGAACTGAGCGTGCGGGTCTATAGCGACCGTGAACGGCTGATGCGGTCGCTCAAGATCTGGGGTTTGTGCTGGCTGCTGGCGCTGCTGTCGGTGCCGATCCTCGGTGCGCACTGGTTTTTGGTGCCAGGGTTTCTCATCGCGGGTCCTATCATGGGCTATCGTCGTTATCACCAGCATTCGAGCAGCGTTAACGTAACGGGGGCATGCCCCCGTTGTCATAATGACATCAGCCTCTCCCTGGAGCCGCGCGAGCAACTTCCGCTACGCAAGTATTGCCCGCAGTGCAGCGCCCCCCTGCATATTGTTGACGCCGCCACCGGGAACTAAGAAATGCGCAGCGTATTTGCAGTGGTACTGGCCGTTATCATTGTGGCGTGCGGGCTCGCCGCACTGGGCATACTGTTCTACAACGCGGCGGTGCTGATTAACAACTGGCTGAATCCGTTGTGAGGGGTTAGCAGGCTGTTGAAAAACAGCCTGCGTGCGACTCACGGATGGGCCGCCATTTTTCAAACACGTCGCGATTGCGTCGCCATTTTTCACGAAACCCGAAATGGATCCATCCGATTTCGGGAGCGAAAAATTGGCGACGCAATCGTTTTGTCTCCACCCGCGCTACCGCGCGGACTCCGACAAAACATCCGGCCCTACGGCTACGCGGGGGTCGTCGCACACCGCTCGTCCGCTATCGCTCCCTCGCTTCCATGTGCTCCTTCTATGTGTTTGAAAATGGAGCACAGCGAAAATGACATTTTTCGCTGTGCGGGTTGAAAAAGCCCATGGAAGGGCTTTTCAACAATCTATCAGCCGAGAAACAGCGTGTAAACAGGGTTACCCGCCTCCTCGCAATAGTTATAACCCACCTCTTTTAGAAAGCCCTGAAATTCCGCGTGCTCGGCGGGCGGGATTTGAATGCCGACCAGCACGCGCCCGTAGGCCGCGCCGTGATTGCGGTAGTGAAACAGGCTGATGTTCCAGCGCTGCCCGATGCGGTTCAGAAAATGCAGCAGGGCGCCGGGCCGTTCGGGAAACTCAAAACGATAGAGCACTTCGTGTGCGACCCTGTTGTTGCTGTGACCGCCCACCATGTAGCGGATATGCATTTTGGCCATCTCGTTGTCCGTCATGTCCAGCACCGGATAACCCTTGGCGCGCAAATGGGCGATGAGCTTTTCCTTTTCCACCGGGCCGTCGTGCATCTGAACGCCGGCGAACACGTGGGCCTCGTTCGGGTCGTGATAGCGGTAATTGAATTCGGTGATACTGCGGTTGCCGATGGCGTCGCAAAATTCGCGGAAGCTGCCCGGCCGCTCCGGAATGGTCACCGCCAGCAACGCCTCGCGCTGTTCACCCAGCTCGGCGCGCTCCGCGACGTGGCGCAGCCGGTCAAAGTTCATGTTGGCGCCGCTGTTGATGGCGACGAGGGTCTGGTTGGCGAGGCCCTCGCGCTCGATGTATTTCTTGAGCCCCGCTACGGCGAGCGCCCCGGCCGGCTCGGCGATGGAGCGGGTATCGTCGAAGATGTCCTTGATGGCGGCGCAGATCTCGTCGGTGCTGACCAGAATCACTTCGTCCACGCAGGTTTGCGCGACGCGAAACGGCTCCTCGCCCACCTGGCGCACAGCGACCCCATCGGCGAAGATGCCGACGTGATCGAGCACCACGCGCCGGCCGGCGCGTAGGGCCTCGTACAAACACGCCGCGTCGTCCGGCTCGACCCCGATTACCTTGACCTCTGGCCGCAGTTGCTTGACGTAGGCCGCGACACCCGCGATCAGGCCGCCGCCGCCCACCGGCACAAAGATCGCGTGTATCGGGTCGGCGTGCTGGTGCAAAATCTCCATCCCCACCGTGCCTTGGCCCGCGATGACCTCCGGGTCGTCATACGGGTGTATGAAGGTCATGCGCTGTTCGGCGGCGAGCCGCATGGCGTGCTCATAAGCGTCATCATAGGTATTGCCGTGCAGCACGATCTCCGCGCCGAGGTTGCGCACCGACTGCACCTTGATGTCGGGCGTGGTCTTGGGCATGACGATGAGCGCCCGGATGCCGCGCCGTTCCGCCGCGAGCGCCACGCCTTGGGCATGATTGCCCGCCGAGGCGGTGATGACGCCCTGCTTGAGCTGCTCGGCGCTGAGCCCGGAGATCTTGTTATAGGCTCCGCGCAGCTTGAAGGAAAACACCGGCTGCAGGTCCTCGCGCTTCAGCAGCACGCGATTCCCCACCCGCCGCGACAGAGAAGGCGCCGGGTCTAGCGAGGTCTCCAGCGCCACGTCATAGACGTGCGCCTTGAGGATCTTTTCGATATAGCGTTCGGGCATCCGGCTACGTTATCAGAAATCGCCGGGCTTTGTCACAGCCGGCCCTTCATTCCGGGCCTCATAACAGGTATTCTTAACCTTAAAGAATACGCTAAAGAGAACGCTGATGACCAAAGACGAAATAAAACAGGCGGTGGCCAAGGCCGCCCTGGAATATGTGCAAGCGGGAACGGTGATTGGCGTGGGTACCGGCTCCACGGCCAATTTTTTTATTGATGCGCTGGCCGGCATAAAACACAAGATCGAGGGCGCGGTGGCCAGTTCGGTCGCTACCGCCAACCGCCTCAAGGGGCACGGCATTTTGGTGCTGGAGCTAAACGAAACCGGCGATCTGCCCTTGTACGTGGACGGCGCCGATGAGGCCACTCAGCACCTGCACCTCATCAAGGGCGGCGGCGGCGCGCTGACCCGCGAAAAAATCGTGGCGGCAGCCAGTAAAAAATTCGTGTGCATCGCGGATGAATCCAAGCTGGTCGGCGTACTGGGCGAATTTCCACTGCCGATCGAGGTGATCCCGATGGCGCGCAGCTTCGTGGCGCGACAGATCGTCAAACTGGGCGGCAACCCGATGTTGCGCGAGAACTTTACCACCGACAACGGCAATCTGATCCTCGACGTGCGTGGCCTGGAAATTCTGGAGCCTGCCAGACTCGAGGCGACCCTCAACAACATCCCCGGCATCGTCACCAACGGCCTGTTCGCCATCCGGCCCGCGGATGTCTTGCTGCTCGGCTCCGAAAAAGGAGTCCGCCGCATTCCGTAATCATGTCACGCACGCTGATCATCGTCGGTCTGTGTCTGGTCATCCTCGGCGTGTTGTGGCCCTGGCTGCAAAAGGCCGGCCTCGGCCGGTTGCCCGGCGATATCATAATGGAGCGCAACGGTTTTCGGTTTTATTTTCCGATCACCACCTCCATCATCGTCAGCATCGTGCTCAGCCTGATCTTTTGGCTGATGCGCAGATAGCGTCCAACCTCAAGGAGAGCGAACATGTTGAAAAAACCAGACATCAAACACGACGCCCTGTCGCAGTTGCTCCGCGAGGGCAAGATCGCCGACTTCAATTATCGCAAGGCGCAGGGCGAAAAGTGCGACCTTACCAGCACCGATTTTCGCGGCCTTGACCTGCGCGGCCTCGATGCTGCCGGGCTCGATTTCAGCAACAGCTATTTTCGCCAGGCGGATCTGCGGGGCATAGATTTCACCCACAGCAAACTGGAGGGCGCCAGCATCAATGGGGCAAAAGTATCCGGCACGTATTTTCCCAAGGAACTGAGCGCAGCGGAAATCACCCTTTCACTCCTGCACGGCACGCGCATGCGGTATTCGTCGTAGGCTCGGAACGCTGCACACACAAACCGATAAAACCGTCACCGCGGAGAACGCAGAGGGAAAGCCAAGCCTTTTGATCCTGCTCTTCTGCGTCCTCTGCGGTGTATATATTAGACCAAGCGATACATGAAAATCGGCACACCGCTCAGCCCTTCGGCCACCCGCGTCATGCTGCTCGGCGCCGGAGAATTGGGCAAGGAAGTCATCATCGCCCTGCAACGTCTGGGCGTGGAGGTGATCGCGGTGGATCGCTATCCCAACGCACCCGGGCATCAAGTCGCACATCGCGCGCACGTCATTAATATGACCGACGGCGCGGCATTGCGCGCGCTCGTGATACAGGAGCGTCCGCAGCTCATCGTGCCGGAGATCGAGGCGATTGCGACGGATGCGCTGGTCGAGATCGAGCACGAAGGTTTGGCCGAGGTCATCCCCACCGCGCGCGCCGTGCAACTCACCATGAACCGTGAGGGCATACGGCGGCTGGCCGCCGAGCAACTGGGCCTGCCCACTTCGCCGTATCTTTTTGCCTCCAGCCTGGACGAATTACGCGCTGCCATTGACAACCAGATCGGCTACCCCTGCATCGTCAAGCCGGTGATGTCTTCGTCAGGCAAAGGCCAGTCGCTTATTAAAACGGCGCGGGAGGTCGAGGCCGCCTGGGATTACGCCCAAAGCAGCGGCCGGGTGGGGCTAGGCAAGGTGATCGTTGAGGGCGTGATTGAATTTGATTATGAAATCACTCTACTCACCGCGCGTGCCGTGGGTGAGTCAGGCATGATCGAAACATTTTTTTGCGAACCCATCGGTCATGTACAGGTGAAGGGTGACTATGTGGAAAGCTGGCAACCGCAGCCGATGAGAAAAGCAGCGCTCGCCAAGTCACGCGACATCGCCAAAAAAGTCACGGACAATTTGGGCGGGCGCGGCATCTTCGGCGTGGAACTGTTTGTGAAAGGCGATCAGGTGTGGTTTTCCGAAGTCAGCCCGCGCCCGCACGACACCGGGATGGTCACCATGACTACGCAAGTGCAGAGCGAATTTGAAATCCATGCCCGCGCTATCTTGGGCCTGCCCATGTCCGTCAAAATGCGCAACCCCGGCGCCAGCGCCGTGCTCTACGGCGGCGTGGAAGCCAAAGACATCGCCTTTGAAGGCGTGGACGAGGCCCTGCGCGTGCCCGACACTGATCTGCGCCTGTTCGGCAAACCGGAATCGTTTTTGAAACGCCGCATGGGTGTGGCGCTGGCCGGCGGGAAAGATGTTGACGAAGCGCGTCAGCGTGCGAAGCTTGCGGCGAGCAAAGTCAGACCCATTGTAGGATAATGTACATGTACGAGTTATCAGGAGCCAGACATGTTGACTGAATACGTTGAAGAGGCCTTAAAAAGAGCGCACTACGAAATGCTGGATGAGGCAAAGGAGCCGTTTTATGGCGAGATTAAGGAGCTTTCCGGTGTGTGGGCATCAGGAAAAACACTCGAAGAGTGCCGTAATAGCCTCAAGGACGTGGTGGAAGGATGGATATTGCTGAGCGTAAAGAAAAAACTGCCGATACCCAAGCTCGGCGATTTTGAAATCAAGGAGATTAACGAGCAGGCAGCCTAATGCCAAAATTATCTCCGCTATCCCACCAAGATCTGGTAAAACGATTACATTCGTATGGCTTTGATGGTCCCTATAGCGGTGGTAAACACCTCTTTATGATTAAAGGAACGCTTAGGCTAACCCTGCCCAACCCACACAAACACGAGATCGGAGTCGCGCTGCTTGACAGGATACTCAAGCAGGCTGGCATCAGCAAAGAAGAGTGGTTAAGGTGAGTCGCGACGACGCTTTTATCCGCCGACCAGGCAATGATGTCAAGAAAGTAGACCCTGCGTTCGGGAAACTCAAGTCGAAGAGAGCGAGCCATGGATGCAGATCAGCTTGCCGACAACCGTGATGTCAAGACGTGACCCCGCTTTTTTTGAGGGGGTACGGCCAGAGGGCAATCTCAGCGGTTGCGGACAGTCTTCACTCTGTCCTATGATGTGCCAAGGTCGAGTAATCTTTTACCTTCTATGCTTTAGCAAGTTTCTTGTGCGGGTGGCATCACGCGCAGGGCGAAAGAACGGTGCTCTTCGCATCACGTGCCCATTCCATTGCTAGCCAAGGAGTGCGGGCAGCGGCGCAGTGGTTGCGGGCAGATTTTACGCTGTAGCTCTTTCCGTTTGCGCCACGCCCTACGGCGCGACGCAAGCCGGGGTGGGTCACATGGACCTGTGAATGTCGCGTTCAAGGGCTTTGGCGTGTGGGTGCGTCTTATGCAGCGTCTTCCCAGGCCTAACATTTCATTCAAGAGGGACACGCCTTGGCGAGGCATTTTTATGTCACGGGTTTCACCAGCGCAGGGGCGTTGTTCCGGTCTCATCATTGGCGTGCCCCTTAATTTAACGTTAGGCGTCAAACCACAGCCGCATAGTCAGGCGGCACTTAAAAATGTAAAATGAGCATGTTATGTATACACGGGTGGCACACGTCTGCCACAAACTGCATCTGGGGGGGAGTAATGGGGCTTTCATCGTTAGAAATATGCGCTGGCGCAGGCGGTCAAGCTCTCGGACTAGAGCAAGCAGGCTTTGAGCATGTCAGCCTCGTAGAGATTGAAGCAGCAGCTTGTCAAACTCTCCGAATCAACCGCACTCATTGGCATGTCACAGAAGGCGACCTCCGCCACTATTCAGCCGAAAAATGGAAAGGCATTGAACTCCTGGCAGGTGGTGTGCCTTGCCCGCCTTTTTCAAAGGCAGGAAAACAACTTGGCAACGAAGATGAGCGCGACCTCTTCCCAGAAGCAATTCGATTGGTGTCTGAGTGCAAGCCTCAAGCCGTAATGCTCGAAAATGTGCGCGGGCTGCTTGATTCTGTTTTTGATGAGTACCGCGCAAAAATAATCACGGACTTAAAAAAACTTGGCTATGTCGCCGAATGGCGCTTGCTTAACGCAAGCGATTTTGGCGTTCCTCAGTTGCGCCCACGAGTTGTTTTTGTGGCGCTAAAGAAAAATGCCGCAGAATATTTCAATTGGCCGTCAGCACTTATCGCCCCGCCGCCAACAGTCGGCGAGGCGCTATTCGACCTCATGGCTACAAACGGCTGGTGCGGTGCAAAGCAATGGCGCGAAAGAGCGTGTGATATAGGTCCTACATTGGTTGGTGGTAGTAAAAAACATGGTGGCCCTGACCTCGGCCCCACCAGAGCAAAAAAGGCGTGGGCTTCAATTGGCGTAGATGGCATGGGTATCGCCGATGCCGCGCCAGAAAAGGACTTTATCGGTATGCCA
>JACPZD010000019.1 GCA_016195665.1 Gammaproteobacteria bacterium
ATTTTTCGCTCCCGAAATCGGATGGATCCATTTCGGGTTTCGCGAAAAATGGCGACGCAATCGAAAATTTAGGTGGGTAGTTCCACTACTTGGGGTGCTGCTTCGGGTGATGCGGAGAAAATTGGCTGGAAAGCCCTTGGGAGACTAATCCTTTTTCACTAAAAAAATTAATATATTCAATGATATAGCAATATGCTGGGCGATATACTTTGCTATATAATGTCGCGCTGAGTGTGCTCCGGCAGAAATAACGCGGTTAGATCATTGAGATAGCGCTGACCTCGCTCTGTCGGCCGTACACCCTGCACATCCCATTCGATTAAACCGCGTTGCTCAGCCTGTTTGAGTGGCTGTTCGACGTGAGAAAGGGGCAAACCAGTGTGTTCGGTGAACAGGCGGGTGGCGAATCCGCCGTTCAGGCGCAAGGCATTTAGCATGAATTCAAAGGCCGCGTCGGCAGGGCTAAGCATGGTCTCTTCACCGATACAGGCGGGGCTTCCTGCGCTGTCCTGGTAGGCCTTCGGTTGTTTCTGTTTCCAAAAGCGGGCGATGCGCTGCTGTGACGCATCGGTGATTTTGCTGTGCGCGCCCGCGCCTATTCCCAAGTAATCGCCGAACTCCCAATAGTTCACGTTGTGGCGGCAGGTGCGGCCGGGCTTGGCGTAGGCTGAGACTTCGTAGTGTTCATAACCATGTTCTTTAATCTGCGCCTGAGATTGGATTTGCATGTCCCCAATCAGATCATCGTCCGGCAAACGCGGCGGGTGCCGGTAAAACCAGGTGTTGGGCTCGAGGGTGAGTTGATAATGCGAGATATGCGTGGGCTCCAGGGCAAATGCGGTGCTGAGATCGGTAAGCGCCTGGGCCAGGGTTTGATCTGGCAGACCATACATGAGGTCGAGGTTGAAATTGTCGAACCCCGCAGCATGGGCGGCCTCAGCGGCGGCAATGGCCTCGCGTCTTCCATGGATGCGGCCGAGGGCCTGGAGCCGGTCTTCGTTAAAGCTCTGCACACCGATGGACAGGCGATTGACGCCGAGCGCGCGGAATTCTTTAAACTTCGCGTATTCGCTGCTGCCGGGGTTGGCCTCCAATGTGATCTCGGCCGTTGGGCTGAGTTTGAGCCGCGTGCGTAAGGCCACCAGCAGCCGGTCGAGCGCCTCGGGAGAAAACAGACTGGGCGTACCGCCGCCGATGAAGATGGTGTTCACGCTGCGCCCCCAGATACGCGGCAGGTCCTGTTCGAGGTCGGCGATCAGGGCGTCAACGTATTCCTGTTCGGGAAGTTCGGCGCCTTGTTCGTGCGAGTTGAAGTCGCAATACGGGCATTTGCGCACGCACCAGGGGAGGTGCACATAGAGGCTTAGCGGGGGCAGGGTGGTGAAGTTGAACATCTGTCACAGCCGCCGGTATCGGCGGATCAGCAATCGAGCGCGGTGAACAACTGGCGCAGGGCCTTGCCGCGGTGGCTCAAGCTGTTTTTGACGGCGGGCGGCAGTTCGGCGGAGGAGCAGTGGTGGGTGGGGGCGTAGAACACCGGGTCGTAGCCGAAGCCATTTTCGCCGCGTGGGGCGGTCAGGATACGCCCTTCCCAAGTACCTTGGCAGATGAGGGGCGTGGCGTCTTCGGCGTGTTTCATGTAGACCACCACGCACTGAAAGCGGGCGCGGCGCTGGTGTTCGGGGACATCGGCCAAGTCCTGCAACAGTTTTTGCAGGTTTTCTGCATCGCTCGCGCCAGCACCCGCATAACGCGCGGAGCGGATGCCGGGGGCGCCGTGGAGGGCGTCCACTTCGAGGCCGGAGTCGTCGGCGAGGGCGGGCAGGCCGGTGTGGCGTGCGGCGTGACGCGCCTTGAGGAGGGCGTTTTCGACGAAGCTGAGGCCCGTCTCCTCGACCTCCGGGACGGCATAATCGGATTGCAGCAGCAACTCCAGCTTGCCGGCGGCGAGCGCCTGGATCTCGCGCAGTTTGCCGGGATTATTGCTGGCAAGGACGATGCGGTTCATAGCAAGGCAGATACAAGGGGAAAGATACAAGATAAAAGTCAACGGCGTCACGCATCACATTCCCTTGTATCTTGTATCTTTTATCTGTCTCATCCCAATACCGCCCGCTGTTTTTCTATCAGCGTTGCGATGCCGCCGCGCGCCAGTTCCAGCATGGCGTTCAGTTCGTCGGTACGGAAGGCGTGGCCTTCAGCGGTGCCTTGTACCTCGATGAAATGGCCGGCCTCGTTCATCACCACGTTCATGTCGGTCTCGGCCTCGCTGTCCTCGATGTAGTCGAGGTCCAGCACCGGCACTCCCTTGCAAATGCCGACCGAGACCGAGGCGATAAAGCCGTGGATCGGATCACGGCTGATAAGCCGCTGGGTGCGCAGGCGGTTTATGGCATCCACGAGTGCGACGTAGCCGCCGGTGATGGAGGCGGTGCGCGTGCCGCCGTCGGCCTGGATGACGTCGCAGTCTACGGTGATGCTGCGCTCGCCCAAGGCGCACAGGTCCACCACCGCCCTCAGCGAACGTCCGATGAGGCGCTGGATTTCCAGGGTGCGGCCGCCCTGCTTGCCGCGGCTCGCCTCGCGATCCATGCGCTTGCCGGTGGAGCGCGGCAACATGCCGTATTCGGCGGTCACCCAGCCTTTGCCCTTGCCTTTGAGAAAGGAGGGCACCTTTTCCTCCACGGTGGCGTTACAGAGGACTTTGGTGTCGCCGAACTCGACCAGCACCGATCCCTCGGCGTGTTTGGTGTAGTTGCGCGTCAGTTTGATGTCGCGCAGTTGATCGGGGGGACGGCCGCTGGGGCGCATACGATTTCCTTTGTTGAGGGTGCGTAGCTTAACATCGGTGAGGGGTGAGGGGTTAGAAAAAGGTAAGGAGTGAGGAGTTAGGCGTGAGGCGTAAAAAAAGCGTTACGCTGCGTGACTCACGCCTCACGCTTCACTTTGTTTTAGCCTCCAGCCCCTATATAGTATGCGCAATTATCAGTCGGGACTTATCACCATGTTGCACAGCATGACCGCCTTTGCGCGGCAGCAGCGCCAGGTGGAGGAGGGCGTCCTGTGTTGGGAGGTGCGCTCGCTCAATCACCGTTATCTTGAGGTCACCCTGCACCTGCCCGAGGATCTGCGCGCGCTGGAAGTGGCTGTTCGTGAAAAGATTGCGGCGGCCGTCAAGCGCGGCAAGCTGGATTGCCAGCTCCGCCTGCGAACGGGGCCGGGCGCGGCGGGAGTAGCCGCGCCGCTGCGGATCAACGAAGGTTTGGTACGGCAACTGGTCGCGGCGGCCCGGCGGGTCGGCGCTGAGCTCGGCAGCCCCGCCGCCGTCAGCCCGCTGGATGTGTTGCGCTGGCCAGGGGTGGTGTACCCGGCCGAACCCTCCGCGGAACGCTTGAGCAGCGACGCCCTGGCGCTGCTCGACGACACCCTCAAGGAATTGCTGGCGATGCGCGCGCGCGAAGGCGTCAAGCTGCGGGCGATGATTGAGCAGCGCTGCGCCGCGATGCGCGAGCTGGTACAACTGGTGCGCGGACGGCTGCCGCAGATCATGGCGCAACAGCGCACCCGGCTGCTGGAACGCTTAGGCGAGTTGCGGGCCGAGCTCGATCCCGTGCGGCTGGAGCAAGAGCTGGTGAATCTCGCGCAAAAGATGGATGTGGATGAGGAGCTGGAGCGCCTCGATATGCATGTCCAGGAGGTGAGCCGGATCGCTGGTGAAGACAGCGGAGTGGGGCGGCGGCTGGATTTTCTCATGCAAGAGATGAACCGCGAGGCCAATACCCTGGGTGCAAAATCCACGGATCATGACATTGCGCGCGCCGTCATCGAGCTTAAGGTGCTCATCGAACAGATGCGCGAACAAATACAGAATATCGAGTAAGGTAGGCATGCAAGGCACGCTTTATATCATCGCCGCGCCCTCCGGTGGCGGCAAGTCGAGCCTGGTCAAGGCGCTGCTCGAATCAACAGCCAATTTGCAGGTTTCGGTCTCTTACACGACCCGCCCCATGCGCCCGCGCGAACAGGAGGGCGTGGACTATCACTTCGTGGATCAGGCGCGGTTCGATGCGCTGCGCGACTCCGGCGTGTTTCTGGAACACGCCGAGGTGTTCGGACATTGCTACGGCACCTCGCGCGCCTGGGTCATGGAGCGCCTGCAACAGGGGACAGACGTCCTTCTGGAGATAGACTGGCAGGGCAAACACCAGATCGCGCAGTCATTTCCCGAGGCGGTGAGCATCTTCGTCCTGCCGCCCTCGCGCGCCGTGCTCGAACAGCGTCTGCGCGCCCGCGGCCAGGACGGCGACGAGGTGATCGCCCGGCGCATGCAGGCGGCGACTAACGAAATCTCCCACTGGAATGAGTTCGATTACCTGGTGCTCAATGACGATTTCCAGACCGCCGTCGCCGATGTGCAGGCCATCTTCCGCGCCCGGCGCTTAAGAAGGGGGCCGCAAGGCGCACGCCTACAGCGACTCTTGGCGGAATTATTGGTACAATGACAGGCTTTACGTTGTAACTTTGGAGTCAATTCATGGCCCGTGTCACTGTAGAAGATTGTCTTGCTAATGTAGATAACCGTTTCCAGCTCGTCCTGGTCGCCGCCAAACGGGCGCGCGCGCTTTCGATGGGCGTGCAGCCGACGGTGCCCTGGGATAACGACAAGGCCACTGTGGTCGCCCTGCGCGAGATCGCCCTGGGCAAGATAGACCGCACCATACTGGACGAACCGCTGCCTGAGCCCCCGCCTCCGCCGCCCGTCCCGCAAGTCGCGCTGCAGGCCGATGAAGAAATCTAGCGCATAGTCCTTATGCGCTAAAATGAAATCCGGGAGTCAACAGGGGCCCCTGGATTTCGTTACGCTGCCGGGAGGCGTACATGTTTCTTATCAAGGATCTCACCGACCTCCTCGAGACCTATCTTGAACCGGCTCAGATAGCTGAGATCCAGCGCGCCTACCAGTTCGGCGCGCGCGCCCACGAAGGCCAGCAGCGGCTATCCGGCGAACCGTACATCTACCATCCTCTCGCGGTGGCGCGCATCCTGGCCGAGATGCACATGGATCACCAGAGCATCCTGGCCGCCCTGCTGCACGACGTCATCGAAGACACCCCCACGGCAAAGGAACAACTGGCCAAGGAGTTCGGCGCCGAGGTGGCCGAGCTGGTGGACGGGGTGAGCAAACTCACCCATATCCATTTCGAGACGCACGCCGAGGCGCAGGCCGAAAACTTCCGCAAGATGCTGCTGGCCATGGTGCGCGACATCCGCGTCATCCTGGTCAAGCTCGCCGACCGCCTGCACAACATGCGCACCTTGGGCGCGATGCCGCTCGACAAGCGCCGCCGTATCGCCCGCGAAACCCTGGAGATCTACGCGCCCATCGCCAGCCGTCTGGGCATGAACGCCCTGCGTCTGGAGCTGGAGGATCTGGGCTTCGCCGCGCTCTATCCGATGCGCTATCGCATCCTCGCGGAGGCGGTGAAGAAGGCGCGCGGCAACCGCAAGGAGGTGGTGCGCAAGATCGAAAACGCAATCAAGCGCCGGTTGCGCGAGGAAAAGCTGGAGGGCGAGGTATCGGGACGCGAAAAACATTTGTACAGCATCTATCGCAAGATGCTCGATAAAAAATTGCCCTTCGCCGACGTCACCGATGTCTACGGCTTCCGCATCATCGTGGATACGGTGGACACCTGTTACCGCGTGCTCGGCGCGGTGCACAATCTTTATAAACCGGTGCCGGGCAAGTTCAAGGACTACATCGCCATCCCCAAGGCCAACGGCTATCAATCGCTGCACACCGCCCTGTTCGGGCCCTACGGGGTGCCGATCGAGGCGCAGATCCGCACCCGCGACATGGATCGCCTCTCCGAGGCGGGGATCGCCGCGCACTGGCTGTACAAGGCGGGCGAGGCCAGCAGCAGCGCGCAGCAGCGCGCACACGAATGGCTGCGCGGCCTGCTGGAGATGCAGATGAACGCGGGCAACTCGCTGGAGTTTCTCGAAAACGTCAAGATAGATCTGTTCCCCGACGAGGTCTACGTATTCACCCCCAAGGGCGAGATCATGCAGTTGCCCCGCGGCGCGACGGTGGTGGATTTCGCCTACGCGGTGCACACCGATGTCGGCAATACCTGTGTGGCGGCCAAGATAGACCGGCGGCTCGCACCCTTGAGCACGACGCTCGCCAACGGCCAGTCGGTCGAGGTCATCACTTCAAAACACGCGCGGCCCAATCCCGCCTGGCTGAACTTCGTCGCCACCGCCAAGGCGCGCGCCACCATCCGGCATTTCCTCAAGAACCTGAAACGCGACGAGTCCATCGAGCTTGGCCGGCGGCTGTTGAACATGGAGCTCGGCATCTACGAACTCTCGCTCGACAAGCTCACCTCCGCTCGCATCAAAGAAGTGCTCAAGCAATATAAACTCAAGACGCTGGACGACCTGCTGGAAGATATCGGCCTCGGCAACCGCATGGCGCAACTGGTGGCGCGCTCGCTGTCACCCGAAGCGGAGCCGCCGGGCAAGGCGGACAAGAAGGCCCGGCGGCCCGGCGCGCGGCCGCTGGTGATTAAAGGCACGGAGGGGATGGTGGTCACTTTCGCCAAGTGCTGCTGGCCGATCCCCGGCGACCCGATTCTGGGCTTTGTCAGCGCCGGCCGCGGCATCGTGATCCATACCAAATCCTGCAAGAACGTCTCCGAATACCGCAAACATCCCGAGAAGTGGCTGGACGTGCAGTGGGCGGAGAAAATCGAGGGCGAATTTCCGGTCGAGATCCGCGTGGAGGTCGCCAACCAGCGTGGTGTACTGGCGACGGTTGCGGCCTCCATTGCGAAATTAGGCGCCAACATCGAGAATGTCAGCATCGAGGAGCACGACGGGATGTATACCGCGATCACCTTTACCCTCGCGGTGCATGACCGTCTGCATCTCGCCCGCATCATGCGGCGGCTGCGTGCCTTGCCGGTGGTGGTGCGCATCAGCCGGGTGAAGGGATAGGTTATAGAACTGATTTAATAGTCACCGCAGAGGGCGGAGAGGAATGAAATCAAAAATGGTTTGTTTCTCCTCCGCGTCCTCCGTGGTGAATTGTTTTTATCCTGCAAGGAAAAATATGAAATCAAAAATTATCATCACTACTGATAAAGCGCCCAAGGCGATAGGCGCCTATTCACAGGCCGTCAAGGTCGGCAGTACGGTATATCTGTCGGGCCAGATCCCACTTAGACCGGACACCATGGAACTCGTCACCGGCGACATGCGCGCACAGATCCGGCAGGTGTTCGATAACCTGAAAGCGGTCGCGGAGGCCGCAGGGGGTACGCTCGCGGACCTCGTCAAGCTCAACGTCTATCTCACCGACCTCGCCCACTTCCCGCTGGTGAACGAGGTAATGGCGAACTATATCTCAGAGCCTTACCCCGCCCGAGCGGCAGTCGGTGTCGCGGCGCTGCCCAAAGGCGCGCAAGTGGAGATGGATGCGATTATGGAGCTGACCCGCTGAGCACCGCTCGCGTTAATTCACCTGCCGGACAAAGAGTCACAGGCAACCCGGTCGGCATTCCTGTCACCCGTCTCAGGGGCGTTGGGCCGCGCAACGCCGAACGTCTCGCCCGCCTCGGCATCCATACGGTTCAAGACATTCTGTTCCACATCCCCCTACGTTACCAGGACCGTACCCGTGTTGCGCCCATCGGCGCACTGCGCGTCGGCGATCAGGCGGTGATTGAGGGCGAGATACAGCTCAGCGACATCAAGTTCGGCAGGCGTCGGATGCTGTTGTGCAGGTTGAGCGACTGCACCGGAGCCATTACGCTGCGGTTTTTTCATTTCAACGCGGCGCAAACCGCCGCTCTCGCGCGCGGGGTGAGGCTGCGCTGTTATGGAGAGGTGCGCTTCGGCGCGGCTACGCTGGAGATGATACACCCCGAGTACCGTCGCATTGACGACCAAACCCTCACAGCGGTAGAGGAATCTCTCACGCCGATTTACCCTGCCACCGAGGGCCTGCACCAACTCAGTCTGCGCACGCTGACACAGCAGGCCTTACGGTTGCTTGCGGCGGATGAGGTCACCCTCGAGGAGTGGCTGCCCAAGACCGTACTCGCGCCGCTTAACCTGCCTTCCCTCTCGGAGGCCGTCGCCTATGTGCATTATCCGCCGCCCGATGCGCCGCTCGCCCTGCTGGAGACTGGCGATCACCCCGCACAACGTCGTCTGGCCTTTGAAGAATTGCTCGCCCATCACCTCAGCCTGCGGCAATTACGCAACCGGGTGCAACAAAAACCGGCGCACCCTATGCGCACCTCTGACGTACAGGGATGTACTAATGTCGCGGGAGGCAGGAAGCCGGGAGCGACGGGCAAGCTGGTCGAAAAATTTTTGCAAAATCTGCCGTTTCAACTCACCGCCGCGCAGCGGCGCGTGATAGCCGAAATCGTGGAGGATTTGCGCCGCGCTCACCCCATGCAGCGTTTGCTGCAGGGCGACGTAGGTTCCGGCAAGACCCCGGTCGCCGCCGCCGCCGCGCTGCACGCCATCGAAGCGGGCTATCAAGCGGCGCTGATGGCGCCTACCGAATTACTCGCCGAGCAACATATCGCCACCTTCAAGAACTGGTTCGAACCGCTCGGCATTGAGGTCATCGGCCTGCTCGGCAGATTCAAGGGCAGGCAGCGCAGCGCGACACTGGCCAGCATAAACTCCGGACAGCCGCAGCTCATCGTCGGCACTCACGCGCTGTTTCAGGAAGGCGTGAGCATTCCCAAATTAGGTCTCATGATTGTTGACGAGCAACACCGCTTCGGCGTGCACCAACGCCTGGCGCTGCGCGAGAAGGGAATCACTCAGGATCACACGCCGCACCAGCTCATCATGACCGCCACACCCATACCCCGCACCCTCGCCATGATCGGTTATGCGGATCTCGACAGCTCCGTCCTCGACGAACTGCCGCCCGGGCGTACGCCTGTGGAAACGGTGATGGTCGCCGACACGCGCCGCGCCGAGGTGGTCGAGCATATCGAGCGCGCGTGTGGCAACGGACGACAGGCTTACTGGGTGTGCACGTTGATAGACGAATCTGATCTGCTGCAATACCAGGCGGCGGTGGACACGGCCGCGCAATTGGCGGCGGCGCTGACTGCGTTGCGCGTCGGTCTGGTGCACGGACGCATGAAGGCGCAGGAAAAAGAACAGGTGATGCGCGAGTTCAAGGAAGGCCGCGTTGATGTGCTGGTCGCCACCACGGTAATTGAGGTCGGCGTGGATGTGCCCAACGCGAGCCTGATGATTATCGAAAACGCCGAGCGCCTGGGGCTTGCCCAATTGCACCAACTGCGCGGCCGCGTCGGCCGCGGCGCCACCGCCAGTCACTGCGTGCTGATGTACCGGCAACCACTCTCTGAATATGCCAAGGTGCGCCTGACGACGCTGCGCAAAACTACCGACGGTTTCGAAATCGCGCGCAAGGATTTGGAATTGCGCGGGCCAGGGGAAGTCCTGGGCACACGGCAAACGGGCATCTTGCAACTACATATCGCCGACCTAGCTCGCGATCAGCATTTATTGCCCGATGTGGAGCAGGCCGCTACACTGTTATTAAAAAATTACCCTGATCGTATTTATCCATTGGTACGCCGCTGGCTGGGTGAAAGCGTACAATATGGCGAGGTATGAGTTGCTGTGTTTTTGTGTACAAACTAAATAAGGGAATGACGATGAATTGGAAAACCCCGCTTGCAGTCTTTATGCTGTGCGCCTTGGCAGTTCCTCCTCTGGGCGCTGCGCCCTCTAAAAATATAAAGCCGGTACAGATCGCGCTGACCACCAGCATGGGAAAGATCGTACTGGAGCTGGATGAGAAAAAGGCGCCGAAGACCGTGGCCAACTTTCTCGGCTACGTCAAAAAGGGCCATTACAACGGTCTCATCTTCCACCGCGTCATCAGCAGCTTCATGATTCAAGGCGGTGGTTTCGATAAAAATATGGAAGAAAAACCCGCCGCAGCGCCCATTGAAAACGAAGCGGATAACGGCTTGGCGAACCTGCGCGGCACTATCGCCATGGCGCGCACCAACGACCCGCATTCCGCCACCGCGCAATTCTTCATCAACGTGGCGGATAATCCCATGCTGGACTTCAAGTCCAAGACCGTGCAGGGCTGGGGTTATGCCGTATTTGGCAAGGTCGTGGCGGGCATGGACGTAGTGGACAAGATACGCGAGGTCCCAACCGGCAGCAAAGGCATTTTCCAGGACGTACCGCAAACGCCGGTGATTATCGAAAAAGTGGAAATAGTAAATCAGGCGGCAAAATAATATCGTCTTAGGAGAGGTGTAATGACCCGACACTGCACGGGCGCTGAAAAGCGATGAGGCTGCGTTATGTGGCATTGTCTTTCCTGCTCAGCCTGACAACCGCCTGCGCCACGCTTTCCCAATCCGAATGCCTGCAGGCCGATTGGCATGACATTGGTCAACGCGACGGGTCACAGGGGTATGCGCGCGACAGACTGGAAGAACACAAAACGGCATGTGCAGAATACGGTGTCATGCCCGACCCCAATGCCTATCACGAGGGAAGAAGGGCCGGATTAGAAATCTATTGCACGGCTGAGAACGGTTTGATGCAAGGTAAAGCAGGTACGGCATATAATTATGTCTGCCCCGCGGAGCTTGAGACGGCGTTTCTGAAGAACCATAAACTTGGGCACCAAATTTACGAATTAACCCAGCAGATCCGCAGCGTCGAACGCGAGATCGAGAAAAAGGAGAAGCGCCTGAAAAAGGAAGATTTGTCTGACCAGCAACGCAAGCAGGTACGCGACGAGATTCGTGATTTGGACGGAGAGCGGGCGAGGCTACGTCGGTCAGTGTCCGTCTTGGAAGGTTTGAGCGTCCTTTGAACTCCAGCACTTTTACGGCATGAAAGTCTCCCGGTTATTACATGCTGCTATCCTGGTGAATGATTTAGAGCGTGCCAAAAATTTTTACGAAACCGTGCTCGGTCTTATGGAAAAACAACGTCACGACTTTGATTTCAACGGCGTCTGGTACAACCTGGGTGAGTGCGAATTGCACCTGATGGTGGTGGCCGATCCGCTGCCGCCTGCCGAGCAACGGCCACGCAGAGATTTCCATGTCGCCCTCAAGATCGAGGACCATCAAGCGACGAAGGAGTATCTGGAAAAACTTGGTATCCCGTATCGGGAAGGCCGGCATGGGTTGCTGCAATTGTTTGTCCGTGACCCCGACGGCAATCTCATCGAGTTACAACAGCGCAATGGAGCCGGTGTATCCAAAAAACTCTGACCGGAAACACTGCCATACGTTGGAAGCACCCCAGGCGGCTGCAGACTAACGTTCCCGCCGGTCTGCGGAACTGGCTGCTTGACCCCGCCTCGCTGACCCGTCGCCTGCAGCAGGTGTGCGGGCGGTTTCGCGTGCAGGTCTATCGCCGGGGTTGGGCGCGACCCGTTCTTGACGAGGCTCGCACTCTCGGTCTGCGCGCCGGCGCATGGGTGTTTATCCGCGAGGTGCACCTGTTCTGTGACGAACAACCCTGCGTCTTCGCGCGCACCGTCATTGCCAGGGCCACCTTGCAAGGCAAATACCGGCGCCTGACGCGGCTCGGCAATCGTTCACTGGGGGCGGTGTTATTCGCAGATAAAACGTTGCGCCGCAGTGATCTGGAAATCGCCGTTATAGGTGAGCGGCAAGCCTTATTCACCCCTGCGACTGTGTTGTCGAGCGTAAAACCCGCAAAGATCTGGGGCCGGCGTTCGTTGTTTCACCTCTCCAACCGGCCTCTATTATTAAGCGAAATATTTTTGCATGATATGTCTACATGCGGACCCAAGGGATAAAAGAGCGTCTCTATCAATATATCCGGCTAATGCGCCTCAACCGGCCCATCGGCATCTTTCTGTTGTTGTGGCCCACCCTGTGGGCGCTGTGGATTTCGAGCGCAGGACGGCCCGATCCGCTTGTGCTCATCGTGTTTGTGCTCGGCGTGGTGTTAATGCGTTCGGCGGGCTGTGTCATCAACGACTACGCGGACCGCGATATAGACCCCCACGTACAGCGCACAACGCAACGCCCGCTGGCAACCGGCGTTGTCTCCCCGCGCGAGGCTCTGATTCTGTTCGCGGTGTTGTGCCTGATCGCCTTCCTGCTGGTATTGCTTATGAACCGGCTCACCGTGCTCTTGTCCTTTGTCGCGGTGCTGCTCGCCGTGAGCTATCCGTTCGCCAAGCGCTACACGCATCTTCCCCAGGTGCATCTCGACGCGGCCTTCGGCTGGGCGGTGCCGATGGTGTTCGCCGCTCAGACCGGCAGCGTGCCGCAGGTGGCCTGGCTATTATTCACCGCCACCGTGCTCTGGGCGACCGCCTATGACACGATGTATGCCATGGTGGACCGCGCCGACGATCTGCGCATCGGTGTGAAATCCACCGCCATCCTGTTCGGTGACGCCGATCGGGTGATTATCGCCGTCATCCAGGGTCTTATGTTGAGCGCGATGATCTTGATAGGCATGCGAGTACACTTGGGATGGCCGTATTATGCCGGCCTGTCGGTCGCGTTGGGTCTCGCCGTCTACCAGCAGATGCTGATTAAGGACCGGACACCGGCGTTGTGCCTTAAGGCCTTTCTCAACAACAACTGGTTTGGTGCTGCCATCTTTGCCGGCATCGTGGCACACTATTTAGGGCGCCTCTAAAAATAGTGGATTTTGGCTTTAGGCAAGACGGAATTCTGCGAGAAAGCGGTCGCTCCTGCGCATCCCTGCGCCCGCGACATTCGGGCTCCCTGCCCAGCAGAGTGTACACGGCAGTACATGAGCATTTCGAGCAGAATTCCAACGCAGTATAAAGACAAAAGACGCATTTTTAGAGGTGCCCTTTACTTAAAGGCTGACTGATGCATATTTGCCGTGCGTTAATAATATTACTCTGTACGCTATGCTCTAGCGCCGCCTTCCCGGCAGCCGCCGACCGCCACAGCGGGCAACTCACCGCGCGTCAGGCATTGCCCGAGGACGCCGACGCATGGATGGCGTTGGGACAAGAGGCCCTTGCGCTGCCCCGCGCGGCCTGGCAAGTCTTCTCCGCACAATTGCCCGACGCCGTTAGGGACACCGGCAGCGCCCAACGCGCCCTCCTGCTCACCGCCGAACTGCTTTGGTTGGGCTTCATCTTCTGGCTCTACCGGCAGGTAAAAAAACTGGCTGTCTCCGGCCGCTTCGACGGGCACAGCTTTCTCGGCAGACTGCTGCGTATCGTCCATGAACTGATGCGCGGCAATCGCATCAACATCGCTATCACAGGCATGGTGCTGATCTTTTTGCCGCTCGCTGCGGTGCCTTGGCCCTCCGTAGACATCGTCCCCATTTTGATACTTGCCTGGCTCTGTTACTGGCTTGCGGTGGATTTGGCACGTTTATTGTTAATTGATACGCGCTTTGCAGAGGGTCAGCCGCACCCCCGGCTCTACCATACTCTGCGCTGGGGGCTCGCTGCGGTAGCCGTCCTGTCTGCGCTCGTGCTGCTCGCTCATGTGCTGCCCGTAACCAGCGTCTTGCAGAATTTGCTGGATCGCCTCTTCATGTTGCTGGCGATTCCCATTTTGCTGCTGTTGTTGCGCGGTCGCAGATTTTTGTTGTCGCCTTTGCAGCCGCTGCTTTCCGCAACCTGGTTACGGGTAACGGAGCGCCTGTATCTCGCCTTGACGGTGACCTTGCTCGCCAGTGCGACGCTGGGCGTTCTCGGTTATATCAATCTGGCCTGGTCCATCGCCACGCATATCGGCTGGCTGTTGCTGGTATTGGCCGGTTGGCTGCTGCTGCGCGGACTGATGCGCGATGCGTTCGGCCGCAGCAAGGATTACATCGCATGCCACCGTGCTACTTTGGATTGGGTTCAGCCGCTGCTGATTTCCGCCGAATGGCTGAGTCAAATTGCGCTGTTTGTATTGGCCGTATGGGTAGTGTTCCAAATCTACGGCTGGGGTGCAGAGAGCGCGCCGGCGCGAGCCATCAACCAAGTGCTGTTTTCGCCGCTGTTTGTGCTGGGCGAGAGACCGCTCAACGTGATGGGCCTCCTCATTACCGCCACCATCCTGATCGTAGTGATGCGGTTCGCGCGCTGGAGCAGGGACGCCATCTACCGCTGGCTGTTTGTCCGCATCGCCAATACCGGCGCGCGCCACAGCCTGTCGGTGTTCACGCAATACCTCGTGGTGCTGGTCGGATTTTTGATTGCCCTGCGGGTATTGGGCATAGATCTCACCACGCTCACCGTGTTCGCCGGCGCGCTCGGCGTGGGCATGGGTTTGGGGTTACAGGGTATCGCCAACAATTTCATCAGCGGCGTGCTGCTGTTGATCGAGCGGCCGTTGCGCACCGGCGACACCGTGACTATCTGCAACAACGAAGGGGCTGTCACGCACATCGGGTTGCGCTCGCTCACCGTGAAGACCTGGGATAATCAAGAAGTCATCATCCCCAACTCGGAGGTCATCTCACACCCGTTTACCAACTGGACCTATACCGACAACATCGTGCGTACCGCGCTCACGGTCAGCATTCATCAGCAGAATGACATACATCAGGCCCACGCGCTCATCACGCAGGCGCTCAAAAGGCATGCCGAGATACTTCCGCAACCGCCGCCCGAGGTATGGCTGGATACGCTGGGCCCCGCGTCGGTCACGTTCCGCATCCAGTACTTCACCGATTTGCGCTCCGCCAATCGGCAGGAGGTCAAGTCCCACGTCCTGTTTATGATCTGGGATCATTTTCAGCAGGCCGGGATACATCTGCCGGGCGGAGATGCCGCAAGAGAATCTGCCGCCCCGCCGCCGCCATCAGCCTGAGCCTTGGGTAAAACACAGGTATTGAGAGTATAATAGAAACATCGTCTCACCCCCGGGAACATTCAAAGCAGTTTTGCGTCTAATTTCTACCCAAGGCCTAAGCTCAAGTTCCCACACCAATACCCTTTCTAAGGAGAATGAATTATGCAGAACGTTAAACTTTATAAGCAAGCCGTAACGGCACTGATGGCCGGGGCGCTCATCATGCCTTTGGCGGGTTGTGAAACCACTTCGGGCGGCGGCGTAAGTAAACAACAAGCCGGTACTGTGGTAGGCGGAGTCCTCGGAGGTGTATTAGGGTCTACCGTCGGCGAAGGTAAGGGCCAGGTAGCTGCCACCATTGCGGGCGCATTAATCGGCGGATTGTTAGGCTCATCGGTCGGCGCCTCTCTCGACCGCTCCGATGAACTCCAGGCGCAACGGGTCCTGGAGCGCAACCGCGTCAATCAGGCCAGCACCTGGCGCAACCCCGACACCGGCAATGAGGTCACGGTGACGCCCACGCGCACCTACAACCGGGCGAGCGGCCAGACCTGCCGTGAATACACCACGACTGTGGTAATCCAGGGCAAGAGAGAAACCGCCCATGGCAACGCCTGCCGCCAGTCCGACGGAAGCTGGCAGATCGTTAATTAACCAAACCGTCTAATTCAGGTGCTCCCACAAAGCCTTGTCCGGATTTCCGGACAAGGCTTTTTTATTTACCCGTTACTGAAAACCTCGTCCAGCCAGTCCGCAATATCTTCGATCTCCTGCGGACATAGGGTGTGAGGCATCGGATAAACACGCCAATCGATTCGATAGCCCAATTTTTCCAGAGCGCGCCGCGACATCTCCCCGTGCGGGAGAGGAATAATCTCATCCTCCGTACCGTGCGTCATCATGATCGGCACGGCGGCATTGGCAGGATGCGCCTCCCGTTCTACCGTATCGGGAAGCGGCAGGTAGGTTGAAAGCGCGAGGATGCCGCCCAGCCGCTCCGGATAACGTAAACCGGTGTGCAAGGCCATCGCTCCGCCTTGAGAAAATCCCGCCAGCACAATGCGCCGCGCGGGGATATCCCGTTTCACCTCACGCTCTATCAACGCCCGCAGTTGCTGTTCCGATGTCCGTATCCCCATGTCGTCAAACTTGTCGGCAAGATCAGGGCCATATACGTCATACCAGGCAGGCATAGGCATACCGCCGCTGCGGGTGATCGCGCGCACCGGTGCATGGGGAAAGATGAATCGCACGGCGTGCGGCGGGCGGGCCCATTGGCCGGCCAGAGGCGCCAGATCGTGGCCATCCACCCCCAGACCGTGCATGCAGATCACAGTGGCCGTAGCCGGCGCGGATGGGTTAATCTCTACAGTAGGTAAAAACTCGGGCATAACAATGGACCTAAGGAAAAGTACAGAATGGTTCTGCTATATATTGCGCTGTGACGACGGTACGCTCTACACCGGCGTCACCACCGACCCCGCACGCCGCGAACGCGAACACAACAACGGCACGGCGGCCAAGTATACCCGCACCCGGCGACCGGTGAAAATCGTTTATTGCGAGACACTGCGCAATCGCAGCGACGCCCTGCGCCGCGAGCATCAACTCCGACACTTACCGCGCAACACGAAATTGGAACTGACCGGAGCCGCCGATGGATAACACCTGCCCGCTGTGCGCTGCGCAATCCGAGGTCATACTTTGGCAAGACGCACGCTGCCGGGTGATACTCGTCAACGATCCCGATTACCCCGGCTACTGCCGCGCGATCTGGAATGCCCACGTAAAGGAAATGACCGACCTCCCCGAACCCGACCGCGCGCACTTCATGAGCGTCGTGCTTGCCGTCGAATCCGTGCTGCGGGAACTGCTCACCCCCGAAAAAATCAACCTCGCCTCACTCGGCAATCAAACTCCCCATCTCCACTGGCACGTCATACCGCGCCACCGCGACGACGCACATTTTCCCAACCCTATTTGGTCCGCGCGATTGCGCAAGTCCACACGGAATATTAACATTGACGCAAGCCTGCTAATCCGGCAACTTACCGAGCAACTTGCATCAAGCCAAGATGACTCAAAATAAAGCGCTTAATCGAGCGTGTTGGCATATATGAATCAATCAGGTATAGAATTCATCATGACGTTATGCGCCTCAAGGTAAGATGTGTTGTAGTCATACAATGAACCTGACCCTATCTGAACCTGAGTTCGGCGACGGTCTCGTCATCCAGCTTGATGCCCTTGGTCACGATCCATCCCTCCCTGGCTTGTTTGCGCCATCGTGACAGCATGAAGGGATGGATGTCCAGTGCCTCGGCGACATCCTGGATCAGGACATCGGG
>JACPZD010000020.1 GCA_016195665.1 Gammaproteobacteria bacterium
CCTGAAAAAGGCTGGCAAACCGCCTAAAGTCGTGATCGTTGCTTGCATGAGAAAATTGTTAACCATCATGAATTCTATGTTAAAAAACAATACCCCGTGGAACCCCAAAATCGCTTGACTTGGAACACGGTTGCTCTCCCGGAGGGAGAGGGCGAATTCTTATGATGGTGACGAGCTGTTCGACCACTACCAAGACCAAGCCGGATGACTGTAAGGCGGAACGCAGGGACAAAATCAGACGGTATTTGCCAGGGCATTTATGATTAAAAATAAATGTATTTCAATATATTGAAGATGTTTTTTAATCTTATTTATAGAATATAAATGGTAGGGCGGCGTCACTCGCTTTCGCCTCTGAAAGCCTTATGAATGCTTGCTGTAAACCAGTTTGTATTTCTTTGTTGCCCCCAAAGTTGCTCCCAATATGGCCGGGTGGGTTTCTTGAGCAGTCCTTTCGGATGAATTGCCGGTTTTACTCGGCAGGGCTGCCTAATCGAGCCATTTTTAGTGGCTATGGCGGGGCGAGCAACCTGTTGAATACGGGTGGCTATTCAGATAAAGAGGCTGGCTATTCAGAAAAGGGGCGTTTATTCTTCTTAATGAATGCGGGCTAAGTCACGTCATGAACAGGAGGACGGTAATGGAAAGCGCTACATTTCGGAAATGGCTGGCGGCGCAAGGGTGTCGCTTCGACCCTCATGAGCATCAGGAGCGCGGCGAGGGTCATGTCATGGTGACTGTGCATCGAGAAGGGCGGACATCACAGGCGCCTCTTGGTGGTTCGCGCAAGGACCTCGATCCGCGCGACGTGCGCCGGGTCTGCGAGGAACTCGGCCTCGATTGGTCCGAGCTGCCTGGACCGAAAAGCCGGGTGTGAGGCGCCCGTCACAATCGACAGGCCGAGGCGCCATCGCGTGGGCAAAGTTATCCGAGACCGTGTTTTACGAATGGCGCGACAAAAACGCGCGCATGGCGGAGATGCTGGATTTTGCGCGCCTGCGGGAATAGACAGGAGTGCTTCAGACCAGCTTGTTGTAACTAAGCCGTTCCTGTATTTTAAAATTAATGGAGGCGGCGTGAATATGCCAGTCTCGCCCTAGGGTGATATCGAGAATCACACAAACTGTCCCGCAACCCGGCCCGACGACCAGGCCCACTGGAAGTTGTAGCCGCCGAGCCAGCCGGTGACATCCACCACCTCGCCGATAAAGTAGAGGCCCGGCACGGTCTTTGACTCCATCGTTTTCGACGAGAGTTCGTTGGTGTCCACGCCGCCCAAGGTAACTTCGGCCTTGGCGTAACCGAGTGTGCCGGAGGGCGTCAGCGTCCATGCCTTGAGGGCGTGCGTGATGGCTTCGAGGTCGCGCCTGGAGTATTCATTCAGCGGCCTTTCCCAGCCGTGCAGCGCGCACCACTCGTGCGCGAAGCGGCGCGGCAGTCGTTCGGCGAGGAGGTTGGACAGCAGCGCCTTGCTGTTGCGGTGTCCTTCGAGCCATGCTGCGGCGTCGGCGCCGGGTAGAAGATCAATGGTTACGGGCTGCTTTTTGCCGTTGGGAATCTCGTTATAGTCCTGCATCTGCCAATAGCTTGAAATTTGCAAAATGGCAGGGCCGGAAAGTCCACGGTGGGTGATGAGCACGTTCTCGCGGAATTGCACGCCGTCGCAGCGCGTGGCGACATCAAGTGCAACGCCGGCGAGAGGTTTCAGCGGCGTGAGTGTTTCCGGCGCGAGTGCCAGCGGCACCAACGCGGGTTTGGGCGGTACGACGCGCAGTCCGAACTGCTCGGCGACCTTGTAGCCGAAGGGGCTGGCGCCGAGTTTCGGAACGGCGAGGCCGCCGGTGGCGATCACCAGCGACCGGCAGCGGAAGGCGCCACGGTCAGTAGCGGCCGCGAAGCGCAGGCCGTCGTCACCCGCTATGCGTTCGATGCCCTGCACTGCGCATGGAAACATCCACTGCACGCCGCCCTCGTCGCACTCGGCTTTGAGCATGTCAACGATGTCCTGCGCGGTATCGTCACAGAAAAGCTGGCCGTGTTCGCGCTCGTGATACGGTATGCGATAACGCTCGATCAGCGCAATGAAGTCGTGTTGCGAGTAGCGGGCGAGCGCCGAGCGGCAGAAATGCGGATTCTGCGAGAGGAAATTATCCGGGCCGATGTTGCGGTTGGTGAAATTGCAGCGCCCACCGCCGGAGATGCGGATGCGCTCGCCGATCTGTTGTACGTGATCTATCAACAATACGCGCCGGTCGCGCCTTGCGGCCTGCGCGGCGCACATCATGCCGGCGGCGCCGGCGCCAACCACAATGACATCAAAGCGCATAGGATGGATATATAAAGGCCGGAGGTTTCAGGCCGTTGTTAAACGGTGGGGCGGGTCACCTTCGTTCATGTCTTCTGGAATTGTATCAAGCCGGATGCACCTTCACGGATTCCGGCCATTGCCCTCATTACACAGGGAAGCGCCATGCAATGTGCCAACATTATAATTGCGGTCGGACAGGATTGCGTTACAATCCTTGAAATCAGGCTGAGAATGACAAAAGAAGATTGATGTGGTGCTGTCCAACTTCGGCTTCGGCGGCGCCAAGGAACGATGGCCGTACTGCTATCCGGACGACGCATTTGCGGAATGGAATACTGAAGAGGTCGACCATGTCCAAACCAAAACAATTGAGCGGTCCCGATTTCACCCAAGGTTACTCCTTCGCCAAGTTGCGCGATGGCGAAATGCTGCTCGGGCACGCCGAGGGCGAACACGTGCTGCTCGCGCGTCGTGGCGATGAGGTGTTCGCCGTTGGCGCGGCGTGTACGCATTACGGTGCGCTGTTGACCGACGGCATCCTGGTCGATGACACGGTGCGCTGTCCGTGGCATCACGCCTGTTTCAGTCTGCGCACGGGCGAGGCCTTGGCGGCGCCGGCATTCAAACCCCTGCCGTGCTGGCGGGTGGAGCGGGAAGGCGATAACGTTCGTCTCGCCGTGCGCAAACCGGCGCCGCAACCGCGCCCCGCACCGACGCAGGCGCCGGACTCGGTAGTCGTTATCGGCGCGGGCGCCGCCGGGACCGCGGCGGTCGATATGCTGCGCAGGGAAGGTTATCGCGGCGCCATCACCATGATCGGCGCCGAAGCGAATCCGCCGGTCGATCGCCCGAATCTTTCCAAGGAGTATCTCGCGGGCAGCATGCCGGAAGACTGGTTGTGGCTGATGCCGGAGGCGTATTACCGCGACCACGACATCGAGCTAATTACCGGCGTCGCGGCGACAGCGATCGATACATCGCGGCGTCAGGTCAAGCTCGCGGATGGTCGTGCGCTCAGCTACGGCGCGTTACTGCTCGCGACCGGCGCCGAACCGGTGCGCCTCTCGATACCCGGCGCGGATCTGCCGCACGTCCATTACCTGCGCAGTCTGCCCGACAGTCGTGCGATCATCGCCGCCACTGCAAATACCAAACGCGCCGTGGTGATCGGCGCGAGTTTCATCGGGCTGGAGGCGGCGGCATCGTTACGCGCGCGCGGGCTGGAGGTGCATGTGGTCGCGCCGGGCGCGCGGCCACTCGAACGCATCCTGGGTGCGGAGATCGGCGACTTCATCCGCGCCCTGCACGAGCAGACGCACGGCGTCATCTTTCATCTCGATACCAAACCGATAGCGATCACCGACGAAGCGGTCACGTTCAAGAACGGGGAACGCATTTCCGCCGATCTGGTGGTGGTCGGCGTCGGTGTCCGACCGGCGGTGAATCTTGCGCAGCAGGCCGGGCTGGCTGTCGACAACGGCGTGCTGGTCGATGCATATCTCGAAACCAGCGTTCCCGGTATTTACGCCGCCGGCGATATTGCGCGTTATCTCGACTCACGCAGCGGCGAACGCGTGCGTATCGAACACTGGGTGGTGGCGCAGCGGCAGGGACAAACCGCCGCGCGCAACATGCTCGGACGCCGCGAACGTTACACCGCCGTACCGTTCTTCTGGAGCGCGCACTACGACGTCACGCTCAACTACGTCGGCCACGCCGAACACTGGGACCGCATCGAGATCGACGGCAGCATCCAGGACCACGACTGTACGCTGCGCTACTTCGCGGACGGCAGGGTGCGTGCTGTACTTACGATATTCCGGGATCGGGAGAGTCTGCGTGCGGCGGTCGATATGGGTGAGGTGGCGGGGTGCGTGACTTGAAATCGGCCAAAGGGCGCAGAAGAGCGGAAAAAAGAAAGGCCGGAGATCTCCGGCCTTTGTTAGATGGTGGAGGCGGCGGGAATCGAACCCGCGTCCGTAAGTTCGCCGCCCTTGGTTCTACATGCGTAGCCTGGTCATTGGATTTAACCCGTTGCTACCCGACAGGCAGGGAACACAACAGGCGAGTCCAGTAAGAATTTAGCGCATTGACCCTGGACGAACCGCAGCGCGATCTTGTGAGAGTCGACCTCTGAATGTCCTTGCGGACTCTGAACGCACAAGCACGGCTTCAGTCAGAGGTTAGCGGGGATTAAGCCGCTAAGGCGTAGTTGTCGTCGTTGGCAACTATATTTTTGCAGTTTGATTTACGAGGTGAACTGCACCTCGGCATGCCCCTCAGGTTTTGTAACCCGCGTCGAAGCCAGGTCGCCCCCATGGAGTAAATCGTCGCAACCCGTCCCTGGATTGCATGATGGTAGACAGTATAGCCCTTCTAAAAGTTCCCGGCCAGCATCAATGGGTCTTGAGCAACCGCTCCTTTTCGCGCTGCCAGTCGCGGTCGCGTTCCGTGTCCCGTTTGTCGTGGGTCTGTTTCCCTTTGGCAAGGCTGATCTCCAGCTTGGCGCGGCCTTTTTTCCAGTAAATGGCAAGCGGTATCAAGGTGTAGCCCTTGCGCTCCACGGCGCCGATCAGCTTGCTCAACTCGTCTTTGTGCAGCAGCAATTTGCGGGTGCGCAGGGGGTCGGGGTGAATGTGGGTGGAGGCGGTGGGCAGCGGCGAGAGGTGCGCCCCAAACAGCCAGGCCTCGCCATCCTTGAGCAGCACGTAGCTTTCCTTGAGCTGGATACGTCCGGCGCGAAGACTTTTGACCTCCCAGCCCTCCAGGGCGAGGCCGGCCTCAAAGCGCTCCTCCAGAAAATAATCGTGGCGGGCTTTTTTGTTGAGGGCGATGGTCGCCGGGGTGGCTCCCTTTGTTTTTGCTTTGGACATCAAGCCATTATAGAGGACGGCCGGCAGCAGGTATACTTTAGAAGGCTTGAGGGGAAGGTTATTTTCGCCGACAATGACTACCTTTTTGACTAAGCGTGATTCGAGAGTTGCCAAGAAGTTTAATCTGCTTGACCAAGTGGGCCGGACCAAGAATGACATGACAACGATCAGCCGCAGCGCCTTGGTGTCTTACTCCGCCGAGCAGATGTACGTGCTGGTGGATGATATCGCGTCTTACCCGAAGTTCTTGCCGTGGTGTGTTTCCGCCGAGATACTGAGCCGCGACGCCGACGAAGTGCGCGCGGTGCTCGAACTGGCGCGGGCCGGGTTGCAGAAGTCGTTTACCACCTGTAACCGCTTGCAGAAAAACAAGATGATTGAGATCCGCTTGCTGGAAGGACCGTTTCGTCATCTGGAAGGCTTCTGGCGTTTTGACGCGTTGGCGCCGGAATCCTGCAAGGTGTCTCTGGATATGGATTTTGAATTTTCAAATAGACTGGTCGGGATGGTGTTTGGACCCGTCTTTCATCAAATCACCAATACGCTGGTGGATGCCTTTTGCCAGCGCGCCAACGATATGTATGGCAAAGATACAGTGACTAGCTAGCAACTGAACGACAGGTGCAGTGGCCGGGTTCGATGCTACTGAAGAAGAGGGCGGATAGGCTAGGGCGCTGGGGCGGTAAGTAACGGGGCGCCTGTCGTTTCCTCGCTGGGCTGGGCGGGTTGCGTGTTTTCGGGCGCGGGGCTTGAACCGGATTCCTTGCCACCCAGCCCCAGAGAACCTTTCAGACGGCTAAAAAACCCTTGCTCTTGTGGCTGGGTGTCCACGATCACAGTGCTCTCTTTTTTATCCTGGGGTATTCGCTGAGCCGAGCCGGCCTTCACGTCGCCCTCCACCCGCTTCAATTTTCCATCCTCAAAAAACAACGAGATACGGCGCTGCTGGCGATCCTGGCCGCCGGGTTGCAGGCTGTAGACGTAGTCCCATCGCTCCTGGTGAAACACGTCCACAAGCATCGGTGAGCCGAGGGCAAACACGACCTGGCTCTTGTCCATACCGGGTTTTAACTTGTCCACCATCTCCTGGGTGATGACGTTGCCCTGAGGAATATCAATCTTGTAAGCGCCGGGTATGGATGGGGCGGAGCAGGCGGACACCATGAGGGCGGCGCCGGTTACTAGAGAAATGAGAAGCTTTTGCATCTTGATCTGCTTTATAATGAAAGAATGAATGATACCCCAAGCCAGCCGCGAATAGAATTGCAGGGAGGACGTTGACATGGAGAGTCGTGATCTTAAAAAGGCGGGCCTCAAGGCGACCCTGCCGCGCATCAAGATCCTGCACATGCTGGAGCAGAGCAAGGCCAGACACCTCAGTGCGGAAGATGTCTACAAGGCCCTGCTCGACAGCGGCGAGGATGTGGGTCTGGCGACCGTGTACCGCGTGCTCACCCAGTTTGAGGCCGCGGGCCTCGTCACCCGGCATCATTTCGAGAGCGGCCACTCGGTGTTTGAAGTCAACGAAGGCAAGCACCACGACCACATGCTCTGTGTCAAATGCGGCAGGATTGAAGAGTTTGTGGACGAAGTCATAGAAGAGCGGCAGCGCGCCATCGCCAAGAAGGCGGGTTACGCGATGACCGATCACTCGCTGTACATCTACGGAATTTGTAAGAACTGTCAGCAGGGCAAGACTGAGTAGGCACGGGCGGGCGGAGCTTAGGGCCGCTTGGCGCGCGGACTCAGTATATGCGCTCATCAACCTACAACAACAATGAAAAACGGATTTTTTGGTTGTCTGGTATCGCTGTGCGTCTGGATTTCGATAGCCCATGCACAGGATCAGACCGAGCTTCCTGATACTTTAGCCGGCGTGGAACTGGCCTATACCGTGCGGGCTGGCGACACCCTACTAGCCCTTGGGGCACGCTACGGTGTTCAGGCGGCGGTCTTGGCGAGGGACAACGGCTTAGCCCCCAACAGCCGTTTGCAGCCGGGTCAAGTTCTGCTCATTGATAACCGCCATATCATTCCTAAACAACTTGAAGACGGCATCCTTATCAATCTGCCACAACGCATGTTGTTTCTGTTACAGGGCGGCAGTCCTATCGTCTACTATCCGGTGGGATTGGGACGCCCCGACTGGCCCACGCCCACGGGTGAATTCACGGTATTAGTCAAAGAGGAAGACCCGGTCTGGGATGTCCCCATCTCCATCCAGGAAGAGATGCGCCGCGAGGGTAAGGTGGTGAAGACCAAGGTGCCGCCGGGACCGGACAACCCACTGGGCCGTTACTGGTTGGGTCTCAGCATTCCGGGTATCGGCATTCACGGCACCATCGCCCCGACCAGCGTTTATCAGTTTCGCAGCCACGGTTGCATCCGTCTCCATCCCGATGATATTGCGGCGTTATTTCCACTTATTTCCGACGAACAGGACGGTGAGATTGTCTATGCGCCGGTGTTGTTAGCACGGCTGGACGACGGCCGCATCTTTCTCGAAGTCCATCGGGATATTTACAGGAAGGGGGGTGATCCGTTAAAAAGGGTGCAAAATTTGGCCGCGGATGCCAGAATTGACGGCGAAATTGACTGGCAACGGGTGCAGGAGGTCGTGCAGCGCAAGGAAGGCGTGGCCCGCGAGGTCGGTTTGTATGCAGTTAACCAGCAGGAGGTTGTTGAATGAATGACTGGTGTAAGTACATATCACTTGTACCCGATCACCTTACCCGCCGGCATTTCTTAAAGCTCGGCGCCTTCGCAGGCATGGCAAGCCTGGCGCCTTTCAAGTCTTTTGCAGGCGTGCATCCCGCAGCTCTCCCGGAACGTGCGTTGGGGCTCTACAACACCCACACCGGCGAGCAGATCAAGACGGTGTACTGCGCCAATGGCGAATATATCCCCAGCGCCCTGGCCGAGATCAACCACATCCTGCGCGATCACCGCAACGAACAGGTCGGCGCCATGGATCCGCAGCTTCTGGACCTGTTGCATTCCATCAGCGCCAGGCTTGACAGCCGGCAACCCTTCCATGTTATTTCAGGTTTCCGTTCCAAGGAGACGAACGCCATGCTGGCCGAACGCAGCGGAGGCGTGGCGAAGCACAGCCTGCACATGCAGGGCTTGGCGATAGACATACGCGTGCCGGGATGCGATCTCGCCGTACTGCGTAAGACGGCCGTCGCGTTACAAGGTGGCGGGGTGGGCTATTATCCGCGCTCCGATTTCGTGCATGTGGATGTGGGACGAGTGCGCTACTGGTAGCGCTGCGTACTAAGAAGAAACGAAGTAAGCGATGTTCGCTTACTTCGTTTCTTCTTAGTAAAAATCTTAATTTTTACTCTACCCCCACCCTGTCCCGCCCCCTGAACAGGGGGCGGGGACGTAATGGAGATGTCATCTTACTAATGAACTCCCTAGTAACCAGAGTTGCGCCGGGGTTTTTTTAGCTTCTGTTCTTTCGACTGCGCCTGCGCCAGCATTTCGACGGCGTGCGAGCGCGTCTGCTCGGTGATCTTGACACCGCCCAGCATACGGGCGATCTCATCGGCTCGCTCCGCAGAGGATAATTCCTTGAGACTGATCCGGGTGACGCCTTTGCCGGTTTGTTTGTTCACCTGCAAATGGTGACGGCCTTGGGCGGCGACCTGCGGCAAGTGCGTCACACAGAGGACTTGCCGGGTTTGGCTCAGTGCCTGCAACTGTTGTCCGACGATCTCGGCGACCGCTCCGCCGATGCCTACGTCCACCTCGTCGAAGATCAACGTGGGGATGCGGCCGTTCTGGGCGGTGATGACCTGGATGGCGAGGCTGATGCGCGACAACTCACCCCCCGAGGCGATCTTGTTGAGCGGTTTCAGAGGCTGACCCGGATTCGCGCTCACCAGAAATTCCACGCGCTCTTTTCCCGTCGCCGAGTACTGCTCTTCAGGCAACGATTCCAGCTTCACCTCAAAACTTCCGCCCGCCATGTTGAGTTGCTGCATGGCCGCGGTGACCCGCTCACTCAGCGTGCGCGCCGCCTTGGCGCGGCCTAGCCTGAGCGCCTCGGCCCGCTCCAGATAGGCGCTGCGGTGCGCCGCGATGAGTTCTTTTAATTCGCCCTGGCGCTGATCGCTGTTTTGCAATGCGGTGAGTTCCTGGGTGAGGCGAACAAGCAGATCGGGCAGCGCTTCAGGGGCGGCGTGATGTTTACGGCCGAGATCGTGAATGCTGCCGAGGCGCTGCTCCACCGACTGCAGGCGCTGCGGATCGAGATCGAGTTTGTCGAGGTAACGGCGCAGCTCGTCGGCGGCCTCTCGAATCTGAATCGCGGCGCCTTCGAGCAGTGGCGTCAGCGGATCGAGACGGTGATCCAGCCCCTGCATCGCGCCGAGATCTTTCTGGAGACCGGTCAGGATGCTGTACAGCGCGCCTTCGTCGGCCTCGTAGAGGCGGTCGAGGGCGTTTTGACAGGTGTCCATCAGGCGCCCGGCATGCGCGAGGCGGCTGAGTTCCTCGTTGAGGTCCGCCCACTCTGAAGCACCCAACTGCAGGGCGGAGAGTTCCTGTACATGGTGGCGCAGCAACTCCCCGCGCGCGCGGCCTTGTGCGGTGCTGCGCTCCAGTTCGGCCAGTTCTTTAACCGCCATTTTCCAGCGTTGATAAAGAGCCGCCACTGCATTGAGTAGCGCGGCGTGGCCGGCGTAATCATCGAGCATCTGGCGTTGCATCTCGGTGCGCAGCAGGGACTGGTGTTCATGCTGGCCGTGGATGTCCACCAGCATTTCACCTAATTCCTGCAAGGATTGCAGGGTGACGGGATTGTCGTTGATATAGCCGCGGGAACGGCCTTCCTGGGTGATGGCGCGGCGCAGCAGACACTCGTCATCGGCCTCGATGTCGTGTTCCGCAAGCCAGTGTTTGACGGCCGGCAGCGCACCGATACCAAACACGGCGCGGATCTCGGCACGTTCGCTGCCGCTGCGCACCACCGTGCTGTCGGCGCGGTCCCCCAGCGCCAGGTTCAGCGCGTCTATGAGGATGGATTTACCCGCGCTTGTCTCGCCGGTGAGCACGGTGAGCCCGCTGCCGAAGTCCAACTCCAGGCGCTCGATCAGTGCAAAATCACGGATGGCGATGTGGGTGAGCATAAAAGACTTAAAGCGTATCCATAAGATAAGATGAAAAAGCTTCACCGCAGAGGACGAGGAGGTGAAACAAAATCTTCTTGATGGTATTCCTCTGCGTCCTCTGCGGTAAATTATTTATAGATTACAGTTGCCCGCCCCAGTGTAGCTTCGCCCGCAGAATCGCGTAGGGATCATGATTCGCGGGGTGAAGCAGGCGTATCGGCTGGTCCTTTTTTTGGATCTTGATGAGGTCGCCGGGTGCGAGATTTAGACGGATCTGGCCGTCGCAGGTCACCTGCGCGTGCGAGCGGGCGCTGTCTTTCACCACGATCTCGATCTGGCTGCCGCCTTGCACCACGATGGGCCGGTTGCTCATCGTGTGGGGGCAGATCGGCACCAGCACGATGGCGTCCAGGGCGGGGTGCAGGATCGGCCCGCCGCTCGACAAGGCATAGGCCGTGGAGCCGGTGGGAGTGGCGATAATGATGCCGTCGGAACGATGGTTGTTGACGAACTGGCCGTTGATGTAGGTGTCGAGCTCAATCATGCGCGCCACATTCCACTTGTGCACGACCACGTCATTGAGGGCGTTGCTATGGCTGATACACTTTCCATCGCGCAGGATTTCCGTATGCAACAGGATGCGCTCCTCCTGCAGATAGTGGCCGTCCAGGATTTCGTCCAGCCTCACCAGCATCTCGCTCGCCGAAAGATCCACCAGAAAGCCGAGCCGGCCGAGGTTGATCCCCAGTAAGGGGATAGAATAGCCGACCAGCGCGCGCGCGGCGTTGAGCAGGGTGCCGTCACCTCCCACCACAATCACCAGGTCGCAGGAGGCGCCCATGGCGGAAAGCGAGGCCGTCTCGAGGCCGTGGTCAGGCACCCGGTTTGCGGTGGCCTCTTCTAACCACACCTTGATAGCCCGGTGCTTTAGGTAATTACTGAGCGTCTTGAGGGTATCTCCAACGCTGGAATCACCGTACCGGCCTATCAGGCCTACACAGTTGAATGGCTGTCCCATTTTTCCTATCCGTTTTTTGTATTCAAGTTAGCACATAGCCTCATTTGCAGCTATACCTTATTTGACGGGGAATAGCCATGGAATGCCCGGTTATTGACAGCCGGGGATGGGGTTGGTAACTTGGCTTAGCACTCTCGCCCTGAGACTGCTAAAATAGGTAGTAACCGTGGCGACTCAACACATCATCAGTGAACGTGCCCAACTGCTTTTGAAGGCGTTGGTCGGGCGTTATATCCGCGAGGGGCAACCCATCAGCTCGCGCGCGCTGGCGCGCGACGCCGGCATGGACATCAGCGCAGCGACCGTGCGCAATGTCCTGGCCGATCTGGAGGATCTCAATCTGATTACCTCGCCGCACGTGTCGGCGGGGCGTATCCCCACGGTTCAGGGCTATCGCTTTTTTGTGGACAGCCTGATTACGATCCAGTCCCTGGGCCAGGGTGAGGTGGAGACCTTCAAGCATCAGCTTGACCCGAACAAGGATACACAGGGCCTGCTGGAGAACGCGTCTAGTTTGTTGTCGGAAGTCACCCAGCTTGCCAGCGTGGTCATGTTGCCGCGCCGCGAACATATGACGTTGCGCCAGGTCGAGTTTCTGCTATTGTCGGAGCAACGGGTGCTGGTCATTCTGGTGACCAATGAGCGGGACGTGCAGAACCGGATCATTCAGACCGAGCGTCAATACAGCGCGAACGAGCTGCAGCACGTGGCCAACTATCTGAATGCGGGCTTTGCCGGTCAGGACGTCTTCAGCGTGCGCGAGAACCTGCTGAAGGACCTGCATGAGACCCGCGAGCACATTAATCAATTAATGCTGATGGCGGTGGAAATGACCGAAAAGGGCTTTCCAAGCGTCCCCCAGGCGGGCGATTATCTGGTGGGTGGCCAAGCGAATTTGCTGAACCTGCCGGAGATGTCGAGTGTGGACAAGCTGCGGCAGTTATTCGAGGCCTTCAATCACCGCCGCGACATACTGCATTTACTGGATCAGTGCCTCAACGCCCGCGGGGTGCAGATTTTTATTGGAGCGGAGTCGGGTCACGAATCCTTACAAGAGTATAGTGTGGTTACCTCGGCCTATGAGGCGGATGGCAAAGTAGTAGGGGTGCTGGGCGTGGTGGGGCCGACGCGCATGGTCTATGAGCGCATCATCCCGGTGGTGGACACCACTGCCAAATTGCTGAGCGCGGCCTTGAATCTGGCCTGACTAGGCTTTATTGAGATACAGATACAAGAGAAAAGAGGCAAGAGAAAAGGGCACTTGTATCTTTTCTCTTGTATCTGAATTATGGAGTGTGGTTATGGAGAATATAGAACCTGGCGCCGCTCAGGAGCAGGCCGTGTCGCCCGAGGCATCCGCAGAACAAGGCCCCGAGGACGTGCACCTGTTGCTGCAGGACGCCCGTAACAAGGCCGATGAACACTGGAACCAACTGCTCAGGGTCAAGGCCGATCTGGAAAACCTGCGCCGCCGCGGCGAGCGCGACCTGGAACAGGCCCACCGTTATGGCCTGGAGAGGTTCGTGCAGGAACTGCTGCCGGTCAAAGACAGCCTGGAGCTGGGTTTAACCGCCAGTCAAGGCGAAGGGGATGCGGTAAAGGGTTTGCGCGAGGGCATGGAGCTTACCCGCAAGATGCTGCAAAACGCCCTGGAGAAGTTCGGAGTGAAGGAACTCAACCCGCAGGGCGAACGCTTTAACCCGGAATTACACCAGGCCATGTCGGTACAGGAGCGGGCCGATGCCGAGCCCAATACGGTGTTGCTCGTCTGTCAAAAGGGCTATCTGCTCCACGACCGTTTGATCCGCCCGGCGATGGTGATTGTTTCCAAGGCGCCGGAGTCCGCAGCTCCTGTAGAGGATGGGCAGGCTTGAAATTGCCTCGTCCGCCTCAATATACACCGTATACCCGAATTAAATGGGCCTTAGGCCCTTTACCCGAATAACCGGAGATAGCTGATATGGCAAAGATAATAGGCATAGATTTAGGCACCACCAATTCCTGCGTGGCAGTGATGGAGGGAGGCAAGCCGCGTGTCATTGAAAACAGCGAAGGCGACCGCACCACACCCTCTGTCGTCGCCTACACCAACGACAATGAAATCCTGATCGGCCAGTCCGCCAAGCGCCAGGCCGTCACCAACCCCAAGAATACCCTGTTCGCCGTCAAGCGCCTGATCGGTCGTAAATTCGCCGACGATATCGTGCAGCGCGACATCAAGATGGTGCCTTACAAGATCGTCCCCGCCGACAACGGCGATGCCTGGGTGGAGGTCAACGGCAAGAAGATCGCGCCGCCGGAGATTTCCGCGCGCGTGCTGATGAAGATGAAGAAGACCGCCGAGGATTATCTGGGTGAACCGGTCACCGAGGCGGTGATCACCGTGCCCGCCTATTTCAACGACTCGCAGCGTCAGGCCACCAAAGACGCCGGGCGTATCGCCGGCCTGGAGGTCAAGCGCATCATCAACGAGCCGACCGCTGCGGCGCTCGCCTATGGCATGGATAAAAAACGCGGCGACACCAAGATCGCCGTCTATGATCTCGGCGGCGGCACCTTTGATATTTCGATTATTGAAATCGCCGAGGTGGACGGCGAGCACCAGTTCGAGGTGTTGTCCACCAACGGCGACACCTTCCTCGGCGGCGAGGACTTCGATCTGCGCCTGATTGATTATCTGGCCGACGAGTTCAAAAAGGACGCCGGGATAGACGTGCACAAGGACCCGCTTGCGCTGCAACGCCTCAAGGACGCCGCGGAGAAGGCCAAGATCGAACTGTCTTCCAGCCAGCAGACCGAAGTGAACCTGCCTTATATCACGGCGGACGCGAGCGGCCCCAAGCACCTTAACATCAAGGTTACCCGCGCGAAACTCGAAGCCCTGGTCGAGGAGCTGATCCAGCGCACCATCGAGCCGTGCAAGATCGCCCTCAAGGATGCCGGCCTCACGACCGCGCAGATTGATGACGTGATTATGGTCGGCGGCCAGACCCGCATGCCCAAGGTGCAGGAGGTGGTAAAGAATTTATTCGGCAAGGAACCGCGCAAGGACGTCAACCCCGACGAGGCCGTGGCGATCGGCGCCGCGATTCAGGCCGGCGTGTTGGGCGGCGAGGTCAAAGACGTGCTGCTGCTCGACGTCACCCCGCTGTCGCTGGGCATCGAGACCATGGGCGGCGTGATGACCAAGCTCATCGAAAAAAACACCACCATCCCGACCAAGGCGGCGCAGGTGTTCTCCACTGCCGATGACAACCAGACCGCGGTGACCGTGCACGTGTTGCAAGGTGAACGCGAAATCGCCTCAGCCAACAAATCGCTGGGCCGCTTCGATCTTGCCGATATTCCGCCCGCGCCGCGCGGCGTGCCGCAGGTCGAGGTGTCGTTCGACATAGACGCCAACGGCATCTTGAACGTGTCCGCCAAGAACAAGGCCACGGGCAAGCAGCAGTCCATCGTTATCAAGGCCTCCAGCGGCCTGTCCGAGGAGGAAGTGCAGCGCATGGTCAAGGACGCCGAGGCGCACGCCGAGGAAGACCGCAAGTTCCACACCCTGGTGACGGCGCGCAATCAGGCGGACGCCATGATCCACGCCACCACCAAATCCATGACGGAGCTGGGCGACAAGCTCGAGGCAGGCGAGAAGGAACGTATCGAATCCGCCATCAAGGCTCTGCAAGAGGCGATGAAGGGCGATGACGCGGCGGCCATTGAGGCCAGGACGCGCGAGCTCACCGAGGCCTCCGGAAAAATGGCCGAGCGGCTCTATGCACAACAGCCACAAGCGGGCGCTGAAACGGCGGGCGCTACGAGCCAGGATGCAGGCGCGAGCCCCGGCGATGGCAATGTTGTGGATGCAGAGTTTGAAGAGGTGAAGGATAATAAAAAATAGAGTAGCAGGCTGTTGAAAAAAGGCCTGCGTGCAGGGCATGGATGCGCCGCCATTCTTCAAGCACGGTTTATGTGCTTGAAGAATGGCGCAAAGCAAAAATCGCATTTTTTGCTTTGTGAGTTGGAAAAGGCCATGGATGGCCTTTTCCAACATCCTGTGGCGCCGAATTCATTCGGCCTGTTTCAATAAGCTATAATGCAGTAGCACACACACAGGCGCAGGCGATCCCCGCGCCTGTGGCTTTTATACGGTAGGAACATAAACGCAATGCCGAAACGGGATTTTTACGAAGTGCTGGGCGTCGCGCGCAACGCGAGCGAAGACGATCTCAAGAAGGCCTATCGGCGTCTCGCCATGAAGCATCACCCGGATCGCAACCCGGACGATAAAGAGGCCGAAGCAAAATTCAAGGAGGCCAAGGAGGCCTATGAAGTCCTCACCGACGCGCGCAAGCGCGCCGCCTACGACCAGTTCGGCCATGCCGGAGTTGACCCGTCCGCCGCTGCGGGCGCCGGGGCCGGTGCGGGCCATGGGCGCGGCGCCAACTTCAGCGACATCTTCGGGGATGTGTTCGGCGACATCTTCGGCGGCGCGCGCGCGGGGGGGCGTCCACAGGGCGGCGCGGATCTGCGCTATAACCTCGATCTCAGTCTGGAAGACGCGGTGCACGGCACCACCGTCAAGATCCGCATCCCTACCCGCACGACCTGCAAGGTTTGTAGCGGCAGCGGCGCCAAGCCGGGGACCAGCCCCACGGTCTGTCCCACCTGCGCCGGTCAAGGGCAGGTGCGCATGCAGCAGGGTTTCTTCTCGATACAACAGACCTGCCCCCGCTGCCGCGGCAGCGGTAAACTGATTTCCGATCCCTGCGTCACCTGCCAGGGACAAGGCTGGCTGCAAGAGCACAAGACGCTGTCGGTGCAGGCGCCCGCCGGCGTGGACACGGGCGACCGGATCCGCTTGTCGGGGGAAGGCGAGCCGAGCGACAGCGGCGGCCCGCCGGGCGATCTTTACGTGCAGGTCAGCATTCGCGAGCACCCGATCTTCAGCCGCGAGGATAACGACCTGTTTTGCGAAGTGCCGGTAAGTTTTGTCACCGCGACCTTGGGCGGAGAACTTGATGTGCCGACGCTCGACGGCCGGGTCAAGCTCAAGATTCCCCCGGAGACTCAATCCGGCAAGTTGTTCCGCCTGCGCGGCAAGGGCGTGAAGCCGCTGCGAGGCGGTGCGACGGGCGATCTCTTATGCAAGGTCATGGTGGAGACACCGGTCAATCTCAATGCCAAACAAAAGGCCCTGCTGACGGAATTCGAGAAGGCGTTGCAAGAAGGCGGCAAGAAACACAACCCGAAGGCCAGTTCCTGGCTCGACGGCGTCAAGAAGTTCTTCGAGAATATGCAATTATAAAACATCCCCTCTCCCCTCGCGGGAGAGGGTAGGGTGAGGGGAGGGGCACATGATCAGACTAGCCATCAGCGGCGCCGGCGGGCGCATGGGCAAGAGCATCATCCAGGCTTGTGACGTACAGGGCCGTACTAATGTCGCGGGAGGCAGGACGCCGGGAGCGACCCACGCCAAACCCGATTGGACGGTGACGGCCGCCACCGCACGGCCCGGCAGTCCCGCGACGGGCGAGGACGCCGGCTGGCTCGCCGGTGTGCCGGTGCTGGGCGTCGAGGTGGTGGACAGACTCGCCAAGGTGGAGCAGCCCTTCGACGTGCTGATAGATTTCACCCAACCCGTCGTCACCCTGGACAATCTCGTTTATTGCCGTGAACACCAACGGCGCATGGTGATCGGCACCACCGGCTTTACACCGTCGCAGCGCGAAGAAATCGCGGCCGCCGCCAAGGAGATCGCCATCGTGCTGGCGCCCAATATGAGCGTCGGCGTGAACCTGTGCTTTAAGCTGCTTGAACTGGCCGCACAGGTCATCGGTTCCGAGACGGATATTGAAATCATCGAGGCCCATCACCGCCACAAGCGCGACGCCCCCTCCGGCACGGCCTTGCGGATGGGTGAGGTGATCGCCGGCGCACTCGGGCGAAATCTGGAGGAGTGCGCCGTCTACGGGCGTAGCCGCGGAATCGGCGCCGAGCGGCAGCGTGAGACCATCGGCTTTGAGAGCATCCGCGCCGGCGACATCGTCGGCGACCATACCGTGCTGTTCGCGGGCGCCGGCGAGCGGGTCGAGATTACCCACAAGGCCTCCAGCCGCCTGACGTTTGCTAACGGCGCGCTGCGCGCCGCGAGCTGGCTGATGGGCAAGGAGCGTGGGCTGTACGACATGCAGGACGTGTTGGGATTGCGATAGGAACACGTTTAATGGACAGTCATCACCGGATAAAGTAAAATTTCGTCTAATAAGATTTAGCAATCCCCAAGCGGGAAGGACGACTCGTTCGCCTTCCCGCTTTTCACATGCGGAGTGAGAGATGAGCCTGCGTAAGCCCGCCTTGTTAGCCTTGGAAGACGGTACCCTGTTCCGGGGCGAGTCTATTGGCAGCGAGGGACAGGCAACCGGCGAGGTGGTGTTCAATACCGCCATGACCGGGTATCAGGAGATTCTTTCTGATCCTTCTTACTGCCGGCAAATTGTCACTCTCACCTATCCCCATATCGGCAATGTCGGCTGCAATTCGATAGACGACAATGCCCCCACCGTCGTGGCGAGTGGCCTGATCATCCGCGAAGTTTCCCCGCTCGCCTCCAATTGGCGCTCCGAACAATCCCTGGAGGATTGTCTGCGTCACCACAAGGTGGTTGGAATTTGCGGAATTGATACGCGTAGGCTGACACGCAAGTTGCGCGAGCAGGGCGCGCTGAACGGCTGCATTATGGCGGGTGATAACATCAACGAAGCCGAGGCGCTGGCCATGGCGCGTGCGTTTCCCGGCCTCAAGGGGATGGATCTCGCCAAAGTGGTTACAACGCCTAAGCCTTATGAATGGCGGCAAGGGCGCTGGGTGTTGGAAAATGGCCGGGCGGATGCTACTCCAAAAGAACAGTCGCCTTATCACGTAGTGGCCTACGACTACGGGATCAAGCACACCATCCTGCGAGTGCTGGCGGATTCGGGTTGCCGCGTGACGGTGGTGCCCGCTCAAACATCCGCCGAGCAGGTGCTCGGTATGCAGCCCGATGGGGTGTTTCTTTCCAACGGCCCCGGAGACCCGGAGCCTTGCGACTACGCCATCCACGCCATCGCCAAGATTGTGGATACGGGCGTGCCGGTGTTCGGAATCTGTCTCGGCCATCAACTGTTGGCGCTTGCCAGCGGCGCGAAGACCGTGAAGATGAAATTCGGTCACCACGGCGCCAATCACCCGGTGCAGGATCTGGATACGGGCAAGGTGCTCATTACCAGCCAGAATCACGGCTTCGCAGTGGATGAAGCGACACTGCCGTCCACTCTTCGCGCCACGCACAAATCCTTATTCGACGGTTCGCTGCAAGGCGTGGAACGCACCGACCGGCCTGCATTTAGTTTTCAGGGTCACCCGGAAGCCGGCCCTGGGCCGCACGATGTGATTCCCTTGTTTGACCATTTTGTGGAGTTAATGGAGAGGCAGAGAAAAGATACAAGATACAAGAGAAGGCACCTTCATGATTGTTTTTACTTGTATCTTTCCTCTTTTCTCTTGTATCTGAATTTATGCCCAAACGCACCGACATAAAAAGCGTCCTTATCATCGGCGCGGGTCCTATCGTCATCGGCCAGGCCTGCGAGTTTGATTACTCCGGCGCGCAGGCCTGCAAGGCGCTGCGTGAAGAGGGCTACCGCGTGATTTTGGTCAACTCGAATCCGGCGACTATCATGACCGACCCGGAACTCGCCGATGCGACGTACATCGAACCTGTCACTTGGCCGGTGGTCGCGCGCATCATCGAGAAGGAGCGCCCCGATGCCTTGTTGCCGACTATGGGTGGCCAGACCGCGCTCAATTGCGCTCTCGATCTGGTACGCGAAGGCGTGCTGGAGAAATTCGGGGTAGAGTTGATCGGCGCCTCGCGCGAGGCGATAGACAAGGCCGAGGACCGCGACCGCTTCCGTAAGGCGATGCGCAAGATCGGCCTGGACACGCCGCGCTCGGCCCTGGCGCACAGTATGGAAGAGGCGCAACAAGTCCAGGCCCAGATCGGTTTTCCCACCATCATCCGGCCCTCCTTTACGATGGGTGGCAGCGGCGGCGGCATCGCGTACAACCGCGAGGAGTTCATCGAGATATGCGAGCGCGGTCTGGAAGCCTCACCCACGCACGAGTTGCTGATTGAGGAGTCGGTGATCGGCTGGAAGGAATTCGAAATGGAGGTGGTGCGCGATCACAAGGACAACTGCATCATCGTCTGCTCGATCGAAAATTTTGATGCGATGGGCGTGCATACCGGTGACTCCATCACCGTCGCGCCCGCGCAGACGCTGACCGATCAGGAATACCAGATCATGCGCGACGCCTCCATCGCGGTGCTGCGCGAGATCGGCGTGGATACCGGCGGCTCCAACGTGCAGTTCGCCATCAATCCGGCGAATGGCAAGATGATCATCATCGAGATGAACCCGCGCGTGTCGCGCTCTTCGGCGCTGGCCTCCAAGGCAACCGGTTTTCCCATCGCCAAGGTCGCGGCCAAGCTCGCCGTGGGGTATACGCTCGACGAACTGCGCAACGAGATCACCGGTGGCGCCACGCCCGCCTCGTTCGAGCCGGCCATAGACTATGTGGTCACCAAGATACCTCGCTTCACCTTCGAAAAATTCCCCCACGCCGACCCGCGTCTCACCACGCAGATGAAATCGGTGGGCGAGGTGATGGCGATCGGGCGCAGCTTTCAGGAATCCCTGCAGAAGGCCTTGCGCAGCCTGGAGACCGGTATAGACGGTCTAAATGAAAAGGTGGATCTCGCTGCCGACGACGCCGCGGACCGGATTTATCACGATCTGCGTGTCCCCGGCCCGGACCGCATCCAATATATCGGCGACGCCTTCCGCTTCGGTCTCACGGTGGAAGAGGTGCACGCCCAGACCCACATAGATCCGTGGTTTTTAGTGCAGATCGCGGAACTGATCGCCATCGAGGCGGAAGTGCGCGCATTAGTTCCGGCGGGGGTAAGGCGTGAAAAATCGGTGAGGAGTGGGGAGTTAGGAGTGAGGAGTAACCCCTCACACCTCACGCCTCACGCCTCACTAGCCGGAGACGCTTCATATCTTGAAGCGGGACTCAACGCCGCGCGTCTGTTTGCCCTCAAGCGCAAGGGTTTCTCCGACCGGCGGCTGGCGGCGCTACTGCGCACCAGTGAACATGAAATACGTGCGCTGCGTGAACGCCTGAGTGTGCACCCGGTCTACAAGCGTGTGGACTCCTGCGCAGCCGAGTTCGCCACTGCGACGGCGTATCTCTACTCCACCTATGAAGAAGAATGCGAGGCCGCGCCCACTGCGCGTGACAAGATCATGGTGCTGGGCGGCGGCCCCAACCGCATCGGCCAGGGTATCGAATTCGATTACTGCTGCGTGCAGGCGGCGCTGGCGATGCGCGCGGAAGGCTACGAGACCATCATGGTCAATTGCAATCCGGAGACCGTGTCCACCGATTACGACATTTCCGATCGCCTGTATTTCGAGCCGCTGACGCTGGAGGACGTGCTGGAGATCATTCGCGTCGAGCGGCCCAAGGGCGTGATCGTGCAATACGGCGGGCAGACGCCCCTCAAGCTGGCCCGGCCGTTGGAAGCCGCGGGCGCGCCGATTATCGGCACCACGCCCGACTCGATAGACCTCGCCGAAGACCGCGAACGCTTCCAGCAAATGATTACCAAGCTCGGCTTGCATCAACCGCCCAACCGGACCGCGCGCAACAGCGATGAGGCGGTGCGTCTAGCGCAGGAAATCGGCTACCCGCTGGTGGTGCGTCCCTCTTATGTGCTGGGCGGACGGGCGATGGAGATCGTGTATCACGAGGAGGATCTGCGCCGCTACATGCGCGAGGCGGTGCAGGTCTCCAACGACTCGCCGGTGCTGCTCGACCGGTTTCTGCGCGACGCCATCGAGGTGGACGTGGATGCGGTCTGCGACGGCAAGCAGGTACTCATCGGCGGGATCATGGAACACATTGAAGAGGCGGGTATACATTCCGGTGATTCGGCGTGTTCGCTGCCGCCCTTCAGTTTGAGCGCCGCCCTGCAAAACGAATTGCGGCGGCAGATGAGCGTCATGGCCCGCGAACTGCACGTGATCGGCCTGATGAACGCCCAGTTTGCGATTCAGAACGGCCAAGTTTATGTCTTGGAGGTCAACCCGCGCGCCTCGCGCACCGTGCCGTTCGTCTCCAAGGCCACGGGTCTACAACTCGCGCGCATCGCCGCGCGCTGTATGATAGGCAAGACCCTCGCCGCGCAAGGCGTGACTAAAGAGGTGATTCCGCATTACTATTCGGTGAAGGAGGCGGTGTTCCCCTTCATCAAATTCCCGGGGGTGGATGTCCTACTCGGACCGGAGATGAAATCCACCGGCGAAGTGATGGGCGTGGGACGCAGCTTCGGCGAGGCCTTCGCCAAGTCGCAACAGGGGGCGGGCGTCAGCATACCGCGCGGCGGACGCGCATTCTTGAGCGTGCGCGACACCGATAAACCACAACTGCCGGAGGTCGCCGCCGCGCTGGTAGAGCAAGGCTTTGAGGTCTTTGCTACGCGCGGCACGGCCAAGGTGCTCGAACAAGCGCGCGTGACACACACGGTGGTCAACAAAGTGGGCGAGGGTCGCCCGCACATCGTGGACATGATTAAAAACGACGAAATCAGCCTTATCGTCAACACGGTGGAAGGGCGTCAGGCGAGCACCGCTTCCTTTGCGATCAGGAGGGCGGCGCTGCAGCACAAGGTGAGCTACACTACTACTCTGGCCGGGGCAAGGGCGGTGTGTCTTGCGCTCAAGGAACTCTCGGCGCAGGATGTGAACCGCTTGCAAGATTTGCATAAGGAACTGTCTGCATGAACAAGGTACCTATAACGGTAAAGGGCTTGCAAAAACTGCGCGAGGAGTTGCAGGAACTCAAGTCCGTGGCGCGTCCGCGGGTGATTACGGCCATCGCCGAGGCGCGCGCGCACGGCGATCTCAAGGAAAACGCCGAATACGCCGCCGCCAAGGATCAGCAGAGCTTTATCGAGGGCCGCATCGCCGAACTGGAGGGAAAAATCTCCAACGCCCAGGTGATAGACGTCAGCACCGTCAACGCACAGGGTAAGGTAGTGTTCGGCGCGACCGTGGATCTCGTCAACGAAGAGACTGGTGAAGAAGTTACTTATCAAATCGTCGGCGATGACGAGGCTGATATCAAGACGGGCATGATCTCCATCAGCTCGCCCATCGCGCGTGCGCTGATAGGCAAAGAGGAGGGTGATATTGCGGTGGTGCAAACACCCTCCGGCAACAAGGAGTATGAGATCGTTGCGGTGCGTTACATTTAAGCCCGGCCATGCATTTTAATACCGTCAGCCAGCGCATACTCTTGACCTTTTGGGTGGGCGGTCTCTGGGCCATCGGTTACGTCGCGGTGCCGGTGCTGTTTAATATGGTTTTCGACCGTTTCGTGGCGGGCGGCATCGCGGGCCGCCTGTTCGGCATCATGAGTTACATAGGTCTGGTGTGCGGTACGCTGCTGCTGACCTCGGTGATCTATCAGGCAGGGCATGAGTGGCGCCGTAGCTGGCAGGTGTGGGTGCTTGTGACCATGTTGCTCATAGTGGCCATCGGTGAGTTTATGTTGCAGCCCATGATGCAGGCGCTTAAAGCGGCTACCCCGCAGGGGTTTGTTCCAGGCAGCGCCGAAGCAGGGCGCTTTGGCCTGTTGCATGGGGTTTCCTCTTTGCTCTATCTTGTGACGAGTTTGCTGGGGTTGGTGTTGGTAGTGTTTGGGCTTGAGCGAAGAGCGGCCGAATGAATTCGGCCCTACCAGTAGGTGCGAATTCATTCGCACATCATTAGACGTTCAAAATTATGTCCCGCTCCAAAACCAGCCACCGGTGGCTCAAAGAACATTTTGACGATCCCTACGTCAAGCGCGCCCAGCAGGAAGGTTATCGGGCACGCTCGGTGTACAAACTCATCGAGATGGACGAGAAAGATCATCTCCTCAAGCCGGGTATGACGGTGGTGGATCTCGGCGCCGCGCCCGGGGGGTGGGCGCAGTACGCGGCGCAGAAAGTGGGTAGTAAAGGCCGGGTGCTGGCCTTGGATATTCTGCCGATGGAACCCCTCAAGGGCGTTGAGTTTATCCAGGGTGATTTCACGTCTGACGAGGTTTATCAAAACCTGTTGGGCACGTTGGGCGCGGCCAGGGCGGGGCTTGTAATATCGGACATGGCCCCCAATATGAGCGGTATGTACAGTGTAGACCAGCCGCGCGTGATGTATTTGGCTGAACTTGCCCTGGCGCTGGCACGCGATGTGCTCGCTCCGGGGTGTGACCTCCTCATCAAGGTGTTTCAGGGCAGCGGCTTTGATGAACTGTGCAAGGACCTGCGCCGCTCATTTAAGCAAGTCCTGGTGCGCAAACCCAAGGCCTCCAGGGCCCGTACCCGTGAAGTATATCTGCTGGCGCGGAACTATACGGGTTAGCCGCGTCTAATACTTAATTGCATCAGTACTTTACCAGGCCAGCCGTTAGTTCCAGGCCGGTAGGTGTGATAAGCTAGCCGTAGAGAGTGAACAGAGGACATCCATCTTGAATGACATTGTCAAAAATTTGATCTTATGGGTTGTGATCGCCATCGTACTGATGTCGGTGTTCAATAATTTCGGCCCGCGCCAGACTGCCGCCCAGCCGATCGAATATTCCCAGTTTATCGCCGATGTAAAGGCCGGCAAGGTGCAGAAGGTCAGTATCGAAGACCGTGTCATTCGCGGTATCAAGGACAATGACGAACGGTTCACGACCTATAATCCGGGCGACCCCGGGTTGATCGGCGACCTGCTTAACAATGGCGTCAAGATTGATGCGCGCCCGCCCGAGCAGCAAGGGCTGCTCATGCAGATGTTTATTTCCTGGTTCCCCATGTTGCTGCTGATAGGCGTGTGGATCTTCTTTATGCGCCAGATGCAGGGCGGTGCTGGCGGGCGTGGCGCCATGTCGTTCGGCAAGAGCCGCGCGCGCATGGTCGGTGAGGACCAGGTGAAAATCACCTTTGCCGATGTCGCGGGTGTGGACGAGGCCAAAGAGGAAGTGGCCGAACTCGTGGAGTTCCTGCGCGACCCCGGCAAGTTCCAAAAATTGGGCGGCAAGATCCCGCGCGGCGTGCTGATGGTGGGCAACCCCGGTACGGGCAAGACGCTGCTTGCGAAGGCTATCGCCGGCGAAGCCAAGGTGCCGTTTTTCAGCATCTCCGGTTCGGATTTTGTGGAGATGTTTGTGGGCGTCGGCGCTTCGCGCGTGCGCGACATGTTCGAGCAGGCCAAGAAGCACGCGCCGTGCATCATCTTCATAGATGAGATTGATGCGGTCGGGCGGCACCGTGGCGCGGGTCTCGGCGGCGGTCATGACGAGCGCGAGCAGACTCTGAATCAATTGCTGGTCGAGATGGACGGCTTCGAGGGGAGCGAAGGCGTGATCGTCATCGCCGCCACTAACCGGCCCGACGTGCTCGACCCAGCGCTGCTGCGGCCCGGCCGTTTCGACCGCCAGGTCGTGGTGCCGCTCCCGGATGTGCGGGGCCGCGAGCAGATTCTCAAGGTGCACATGCGCAAGGTGCCCATCGCCGACGATGTGGATGCGAGCGTGATCGCCCGCGGCACGCCCGGTTTTTCCGGCGCCGATCTCGCCAATCTGGTGAACGAGGCGGCCCTGTTCGCCGCGCGCTCCAACAGCCGCTTGGTGAGTATGGAATATTTCGAGAAAGCCAAGGACAAGATCATGATGGGCGCCGAGCGCCGCTCCATGGTCATGAGCGAAGACGAGAAAAAACTCACCGCCTATCACGAGGCCGGGCACGCTATCGTAGGCTTGACCGTGCCCGCGCACGACCCGGTTTACAAGGTGAGCATCATTCCGCGCGGCCGGGCCTTGGGCGTGACGATGTTCCTGCCGGAGGGAGATCGTTACAGTTATAGCAAACAGCGTCTGGAAAGCCAGATTTGCAGCATGTTCGGTGGGCGCGTCGCCGAAGAGTTGGTCTTCGGTGCGGAGGCGGTCACCACCGGCGCCAGCAACGACATCCAGCGTATTACCGAAATCGCCCGCAACATGGTGACCAAATGGGGCTTGTCCGAGAAACTCGGACCGCTCACCTACAGCGAAGACGAGGGTGAGGTGTTTCTCGGCCACAGCGTGTCGCGCCACAAGATGGTGTCGGATGAGACCGCACATGTGATAGACGAGGAGATCCGCGCCATCATAGATCGCAACTACAAGCGCGCCACAAAGATACTCAATGACAACATCGGGAAATTACATCTGATGGCCGAGGCGCTGATCAAGTACGAGACCATAGACAGTCTGCAAATCAACGACATCATGACGGGCAAACCGCCGCGCCCGCCGCAAGACAGTACAGACGTGCAGGCCAAGCCGCCGCGCAGTGCGGGCGGGATCCCGGCCAAGGATGACAAGGCGCCCGGCAAGATCGGCGGCCCGGCGGGTGAACATTAATAAAGGCAGGGAAAAGAGCAAAGATACAAGATACAAGTTAAAAAGCTAACACCTTTTCCCTTGTATCTTCTTAAATAAATGAGTGATAACCCACCTATATCTAAACTGTAAAGGCAAGCTCCTCGATTTAAGCCAAGCCCAGGTTATGGGGATATTAAACGTCACCCCCGACTCCTTCTCGGACGGGGGTGATTTTTTATCGCCACAAGCCGCCGTCGAGCGCGCCAGGCAGATGGTCGAGGAGGGCGCCGCTATCATTGATGTCGGCGGCGAATCCACTCGACCGGGCGCACCGGCCATCTCTGTCCAAGAAGAGCTGGATCGTATCGTCCCTGTGATCGAGGCCCTCAGCGCCGAACTTCCCGTTCCCGTCTCGATAGACACCAGCAAACCCGAGGTCATGCGCGCCGCGGTGGCGGCCGGCGCGGGAATGATCAATGACGTACGCGCCCTGCGGCTGACGGGCGCTTTAGAGGCCGCCGCAGATATCAATCGTAGACTCAGTGTCCCGATCTGTCTCATGCACATGCAGGGCGAGCCGGGCACGATGCAGCAGCAGCCCGACTATAGCGATGTCGTTCAAGAAGTTAGCGTCTTTCTGGCTGAGCGTGTGCAGGCCTGTGTCCGGCACGGCATCCCCAGGGAACGCCTGGTGGTGGACCCGGGTTTTGGATTTGGCAAGCGACTGGAGCATAATTTAAGCCTGCTGAAGCGCCTCGATGAACTGGGGAAATTGGGACTGCCCATCATGGTGGGGTTGTCGCGCAAGAGCATGATAGGGGCGGTACTGGATCGCCCGGTGACTCAGCGCCTCTATGGCAGCCTCGCCGCCGCCGTGCTGGCCGTCGCACAAGGAGCGGTGCTGGTCAGGGTGCACGACGTGCGCGCCACGGTCGAGGCGCTTAAAATATATGAAGCCGTCAAACAAAGCCCATAAGGAACATGCCGTGCAAAAAAAATATTTCGGTACCGATGGCATCCGTGGCAGGGTAGGAATAGCACCGATCAATGCCGAGTTCGTACTCAAGCTCGGCTGGGCGGTGGGTCGCGTGCTGGGCAGCGAGGGCAACGGCAGCAAGGTGTTGATCGGCAAGGACACCCGCATCTCCGGCTACATGTTTGAATCGGTACTGGAGGCGGGGCTGTGTGCAGCCGGCGTAGATATCCGTCTGTTAGGACCCATGCCTACCCCCGCCATCGCCTACCTCACCCGCACCCTGCACGCACAGGCCGGCATCGTCATCAGCGCCTCGCACAACCCTCACTACGACAATGGCATTAAATTTTTTTCCGCGCGCGGCGCCAAGCTCCCCGACGACGTCGAGCTTGCCATCGAGGCGGAGCTTGAAAAGCCCATGCAGACCGTGGACTCGGCGCTGCTCGGTAAGGCTGAACGCATGCCCGATGCCGGAGGGCGCTATATCGAATTTTGCAAGAGCACCATCCCGCGCAGCATAGACCTGCGCGGCATGAAGATCGTGGTGGATTGCGCCCACGGCGCCACCTATAACATCGCCCCTCGCGTTTTTGAGGAAATGGGAGCGGATGTCTACAAGATCGGCGCCCAGCCCGATGGCCTCAATATCAATGAACAGTGCGGCTCCACGTACCCGGAGGCGCTGTGCGCCGAGGTGCTGGCGCGGGGCGCAGAACTCGGCATCGCCCTGGACGGCGACGGTGATCGCGTCATCATGGTGGATCATCAGGGCGAAATCGTGGACGGCGATGAACTGCTGTTCATCATCGCGCAATCAAGGCGCGGGCATGCAGGGCACTCCAACGTGGTGGTCGGCACGCACATGAGCAATCTCGGCCTCGAGCATGCCTTGCAACAACTGGGCATCGAACTCAAGCGCGCCGCAGTGGGCGACCGTTACGTGCTCGACATGCTCCAGCAAGGCGGCTGGACGCTGGGCGGCGAATCCTCCGGCCACATCATCTGCCTGGATCGCACCACCACCGGTGACGGTATCGTCTCCGCCCTGCAGGTCATCGCCGCCATGATCAACTCCGGCCGCACCCTGAGCGAGTTGAAAGCGGGCATGACGAAATATCCCCAGCGCATGATCAACGTACCGCTCGAACCCCGTTGCAAGCCCATGAAATCCAAATTGCTGCAAGATGCGGTGCGTGAGGCCGAGGCGCAACTCGCGGGGCGGGGTAGGGTACTGCTGCGTCCCTCCGGCACCGAGCCGCTGCTTCGCGTCATGGTCGAAGGTCGAGACGAAGAGCAAGTTGAAGCACTCGTCCACTACCTTGCCGGAATAGTCATCCAGGCAGCGTCCGATACTTCTGATCTCAGAGCCCTGTAAGTCAAGGTGCGGGGCGCTTCATGCACCCTTAAGATGCTAAAAAGTAAATACGCCAGACATCTTGACCAACTTAACCAAATTGATATACTGGTGTTAACTAACCTTGGTTAAGGAGTGCGCCATGAAACAACTGAACATCTACGACGCCAAGACGCAGCTTTCTCGCTTAGTGGATGAGGCCAGCAAGGGCAAGACGTTTGTGATTGCCAAATCAGGCACGCCGCTGGCGAAGCTGACACCGCTCAATGAAGGCAGGCGCGGCAAAATCAAGTTCGGTCTTATGAAAGGCGAGATCATCATGGCCGATGACTTCGATGCTGCATTACCCGCCGATATCATCGAGTCGTTTGAGTGTGGCTAAGCGATGAGGGTCCTGCTCGATACCAGTGTCCTGATTCTGGCAATGAACGACGATCCGAAATTGTCCGATGCCGCACGGTCTGAAATTCAACAGGCCGCTATCGTCTATGTCAGCGCCGCTTCGATATGGGAAATCGGCATCAAGGCGGGAATCGGTAAACTGAAAATCAATCTCGACCGGCTTATCCCCTGCTTGCAGGAAGCCGGATTTGAACAACTAACCGTGACGTGGGAACACGCCAAAGCAGTGAGTGACTTGCCCGAATACCACAAAGATCCCTTCGATCGGATGCTGATCGCCCAGGCCCAGACAGAGCCGCTGCGGCTGCTGACGCATGACAAAACTCTGTTGCAGTACAGCGACCTGGTGACCCTCATTCCGCCGCATCGAGCACCTTAGCCAGGCCCAGCTTGCTGCGCACTCGCAGTTTCTTGAATACCCGGTACAGATGATTGCGTGCCGTGGACTCGGCGATGCCCAGCGCCTGGGCGATTTCTCGATAGGTCTCACCCCGTCCATAGCGGGTGGCGACCGCCTTCTCCCGCTCACCCAGACGGTCCGCTGCCGTCAGGGCGCGGGCCTTCAGCAGTATCATGTCGCCCAAGGCGCTGGCGTATAGCACGGCCTTCTTGCCGACAAAACCATCGGGACTCCCGACAGTCCCGACCAGCGCCGACGGCAGTCGGGCGCCGCGCCAATCGGGCCATTCCTTTCGGACCACCTCGTAGAAACCGGCCTCGGCGTCGAACAGGATGCCGCTGTCGTTAGCCAGACCCAGAGCGCAGTTTTGGCCGCCTTGTGGCTGTCGCTGGCGCAAGAAGAACAGCCGGTTGATACGACGGGATTCGACCAAATGAGGCATCAGGCTTTCTTTAAGCTGACGCTCCCGCTCGCTGAAGGGCCGCTTCGGGTTCCGGCGCCAGAGGGAGATCACTTCATACAAACTGGATACTGGGTCGGGGAGAACAGTACACAGGACCTGCTCAATGCCCCAGCGCCGCGCAAAGCCAAGGTAGAGGGAAGTAGACACAAATTCCTCGCGCGAGATCAGGTCGGCCAGGTTGCAGCTCACCCCCGGCTTGGCCCGCACCGCATCAGCCAAGAAGTCCAAGGCCTGATATTCTGCCAGATACTCGTCCATCATGGTCCGGGGCTGACGGAACAGATACACGTCCAACAAGGCATTGGGCACCCCTGAGCCTCGCCCCCACATGGCGCTGTCGAAGGGGATGACCCCCCGCAGCGCTTCCAGCGCCGTCTCCTGGAAGCGCTCCATTGGCCACTGATGGGCGCCCTGGTACAAACAGTGGACGAGGGCGTTGAGGCCGCGCTCCAAGAGAGTCCCTTCGCCAGTTTTCTTTTTCATAGCGGCTGGCTTATTCCAATTCCAAATAAAAAATGCGTCATTACCACCCCCCGACCGGCTTCGCCCTCCTCGCTACGCTCTCCCCACGCATGGGGGAGGGGAGTTAAACTCTAGTTTGCCAAATAATGCGCGAAGGCGGCGAAACTACTTGGCATTCCGGTCAAAACGCTGCAGTACCTACTTCCTGCCTGAAAAACTACGCACTATTTACCGGCCTCCTCAGTAAGCCTTGCGCGGCAACATTCCGCAAGCGGATTTTCTACGGCTTGTCCTGCAATTGGGCTTGTGCGATGCACACTCGAGCCAACACCGAGTAACATGACAGCGCCGCCGCCTTGGTTTTAGGGCTCCATACTATTTTTCAACGGTTGTCAGCATCACGCATAGCGTCATCGGGTTAATGGGCGATTCCAGAAAGCCGCGCGATAAATAGAATCGTTTTGCTGGCTCAGAGCGCGCGTGAACGAGCAGCGCCGCCACACCCGCAATCGTTGACGCTTGCAGGGCCCGAAGCAGTGCGTCCCGCAACAGGGCGCTGCCAAGGCCACGATTATGATAATCCTTGTGCACAGCCAACCGTCCCGGCACTAAAACGGGCACGGGGTCGGGCATATTCCGCCGCATGGCCTTGGGTGCTTCTTTGTGGCCGATAGCCCCCGCCGATAAACAGTAATAGCCAATCACTGCTTTACCATGACACACAACATAGGTGCGCGATGCACCAGAGCGGTTGTTTCGTATGGCTCGTTTTTTCAGCCATTCATTGAGTCCTGCTTCCCCGCAATCAAACATTTCGAGATTGTGGTCTTCCGAAAGCGGGACGGGCGCCGATAACGTGCCCGCTGTCATTCCCACGGTGCTTTCGTGGTGAGCAGCCGGCGTAACCTGTCCGTTTGTGTAGGCGGGTTGTCCAACATCTCCTGAAACTGAGCGAAAACATCGGCATCAAGCGCAAAATATGTCTGGTCAAGCAGTACGTCTTCTGCTTCACGGCACGATGCTTCAAGCATGAAATCAGATCGGCTGCGGTTGAGACGTTCTGCGGCTTGGTCAATCAAATCGCGTTGCTGCGCTTTTGCACGGATGCTGATAGTGACGGGGTGATGTTTCTGTGCTTGCCTGTGTCTCATTGTGGCGCCTCCTATTGTAGGCAAATAATAATACATTATTGTATTGAACATTATAATACATACTTTACAGCACCGTAGTGCAATTCTTAATCTTGAAAAGCCAAGTGAGCAATCGTTGGGGTGATTACATCAGTCACTTTCCCTCTTCAGTCTGCGGGTCAGCCTATGTCGGTAAATTTTACATCTACTGCCCCTACATTCTATCCGGGCGTTGAGGCATTTGCCTCACATAGCCCGCTCGTCTGCGCGTTGCCCCTAATTCCAATCTGTCTGCGTGCCACGCACAGGTGGTTTGCTTTCGCTCGGGAATGACGACTCCTACCACCCCGCTTACATTGCTGGATCAGACCACCGCCACCCACGTATGGAGCCGGATTGTACCCTGCGCTGTTTGTCGAGAAATTTTACAACTACTCCCTGTCATAGTCCTATCTTACTGAATAAATTATAATTTTTTTGCGGGCATGGTTTGTGCATTTCCCCTTTATATAAATTAGTCAAGGACACGCTACGCGGGTTGCCTGTGGGTAATATTTAACTGGGAGAGTACGTCATGAAGAACCGGAGCTTAAACCGCCAAAAACGGATCTGCCTGTCGATCCTGGCCGCGGCCGGCGTGATTGCTGCGTTGGCTGTGCCACCGCAGGCATCGGCGGCCAGTTGCACCTGGAACCCGGCGACCGGTAACTGGAGCACCGCCAGTGATTGGTCATGCGGCATCGTGCCCGCCAGTACCGACACCGCAAACATCGGTGCCAGCAAAGTGGTCACCATTACGTCCGGCCAATCGATCTTGACGCTCGGCAACAGCGGCGGCGTCAACATCGACGCCTTCGGCCTGAATTTGGTGGGCGGTGGCAGCACCGTCAACACCGGCACTATCAACGTCGGTGGCGCCAGCACCGCCAACCTGGGTGTCTCGGCCGGGCACAACATCAACAACGCCGGCGGCGTCATCAACATCGCCGTCGGCAGTGTCGTCAACCAGTTTGGTAGCACGATTACAGGCGGCACCATCAACACCACGGGAACCGGCGCGCTGGTTGCGTTCAACAGCTCCAGCAACTTCCTCAACGGCGTCACCCTCAACGGCAGTCTTGATCTAGCCACCAACACCGGGATTGAGCGTGTCAGCAGTGGCCTCACCCTTAACGGCGCCATCAACGTCAACAACAACAGCATCCTGGCATTCGAGGGCGATCAGACGGTCAGCGGCACGGGCACGATCACCCTCGGCAACACCGGGGGCGGCAACCGCGTGAACCTCGAAGCGGGGAATCTGGTGCTGGGTTCCGGCATTACCCTGCATGGACAGAACGGCACCATCGGCAATCAGAGTTTCATCGGCGGTCCCGCCACCCTGACCAACAACGGCACCATCTCTGCCGATGTCTCAGGGGGTCTGATTACGCTTGCCGTGAATGGACTCACCACCAACAATGCCACATTATCAGCGCAGAATGGCGGCACGCTGCAATTGAACAGCGCCGTGACCAACGCGGGCAGCGGCCACATTGATGCGATAGGTGCGGGCAGTCAGGTGGTGCAGAATGGGGTAACCGTCAGCGGCGGCGCGATCAACACCACCGGCGGCGGGGTTCTGGCGCCGACAAACAACGGCAACAACTTCCTCAACAGCGCCACCCTCAACGGCACGCTCGACCTTGCCACTGGCACCGGGATAGAGCGGTTGGGCGGCAGTGGGCTGACCATGGTGAGTGGCAGCGCCATCAACATCAACGGCAATAGCATCCTGACCCTGGAAGGCAGTGCCGGTTTGAGCGGCACGGGTGCCATCGTTCTCGGCGCGACCGGGGGCAGCAACCGCATCAATCTTGAGAATATCGGCACCAGTACCATCGCTACCGGAATACTCATTCATGGGCAGAACGGTACCATTGGTCAACAGTCCTTTATTGGCGGCGCGCCGCATGACCTGGTCAACAACGGCACCATCTCGGCCGATGTCGCGGGCGGCACGATCAATCTGACTCCGAATGGCGGCACGACCAATAACGGGACGCTGTCTGCCCAAAGCGGCGGGACGTTGCTGTTGAGTACGAACGTGGTTGGTAATGTCGGCAGTCAGATCATCGCGGGCGCGGGCAGCGCAGTCGTTCAAAATGGTGTCACTATCAGCGGTGTTATCAATACTTCAGGCACGGGCAGTTTTAACGCCACTAACAGCGGCGGCAACTTTCTCGATGGTGTCACTTTCAGCGGCACCCTCGATCTAGCCACCGCCACAGGTGAAGAGCAGGTCAAGAACGGCCTCACCCTTAACGGCGCCATCAACGTCAACAACAACAGCATCCTGGCATTCGAAGGCAATCAGACGGTCAGCGGCACGGGCACCATCAGGGCAGAACGGCACCATCGGCAATCAGAGTTTCAGCGGCGGTCCCGCCACCCTGACCAACAACGGCACCATCTCGGCTGACGTCTCGGGTGGAACGGTTAATCTCGCGGTAAATGGCCTCACCACCAACAACGGCACGCTGGCAGCGCAAAACGGCGGCACGCTACTGCTCAGCAGCAATGTCGCGGGCAGTGTCACCGGGCAGATCGCCGCCGGCGCGGGCAGCCTCGTGTTACAAAATGGCGTGACCGTGAGCGGTGTCATCAACACCTCCGGCACCGGACGCTTTGCAGCATCCAACAGCGGCGGCAATTTCTTAAGCGGGGTAACTTTGGGCGGCACCCTCGATCTAGCCACCGCCACAGGTGAAGAGCAGGTCAAGAACGGCCTCACCCTTAACGGCGCCATCAACGTCAACAACAACAGCATCCTGGCATTCGAAGGCAATCAGACGGTCAGCGGCACGGGCACCATCAGGGCAGAACGGCACCATCGGCAATCAGAGCTTTATTGGTGGTGCGGCCACGCTGACCAACAACGGCACCATCTCGGCTGACGTCTCGGGTGGAACGGTCAATCTTGCGGTGAATGGTCTCACCACCAACAATGCCACACTGTCTGCTCAAAACGGCGGCACCTTGCAGTTGAGTAGTGCGGTCACCAACGCCGGCAGCGGCCACATCGACGCCACCGGTGCGGGGAGTAGTGTCGTCCAAAACGGCGTAACGATTACCGGTGGGACGATCAACACCACCGGCGGCGGGGTTCTGGCGCCGACAAACAACGGAAACAATTTTCTGAACGGCGTAACGGTCAACGGCACCATCGATCTCGCTACGGCCACCGCTATTGAGCGCATCGGCGGAGGAACGACGATTAATACGGGCGGTGCGTTCAACATCAACAACAACAGCATCTTGTCTTTCCAAGGGACGCAAAGCATCGGCACCACGGGTATAGGCAACATCGTGCTGGGCAACACCGGAAGCAGTAACCGCATCGCCATTGAAGGCGGTACGACCCTGACGGTCGATCCAGGTGTCATCATTCACGGTCAAAACGGGACGATTGGCAGTCAAATCTTTGCCGGCGGTGCGGCCGATCTAATCAACAATGGCACGATTGCCACGGATGTCAATGGCGGATTGATCACGATTGCGCCGAACGGTAACCTTACCAACAGTGGGACACTACGCGCGGCGAATGGAGGAACGCTGACCGTCTCACCGGCGGTCGCCTTCACCAATTTGTCGGGCACGACCCTCACTGGCGGCGCTTATGAAGTGATTGCGGGCGGCGGAACTTCGAATCTGCGCCTGCCCAATGCCAACATCGTCACTAACGCGGCGACGATCCTGCTCGACGGCGCGAACTCCAATCTGCTTAACAACAACACGAGCGGCGATGCGCTGGCCAGTCTGGCCACCAACGCAACCACGACGACGCCCGGTAATTTTACGATCCAGAACGGACGCAACTTCACCACCGCCAGCGCCTTTATTAATAACGCGTTGGGCGTGGTCACTGTCGGCAACAGCAGCACATTTAATTCGACCGGTGCATTCACCAACAGCGGCACACTGGCCATGCGCGGCGGCACGTTCGACGCACCTGCCAGCTTGATAAACTCCGGCGTGGTCAACGGCAGCGGCATAGTCAATCCCAATATTCAGAATACCGGCACTGTCCAGGCCTTCGGCGGCACGTTGACCGCGACCAATGGCATCACGGGCGCCGCCGGCGCCGTGCAAAGCGATGCCGGCGGCGCCTTGGCGATTGGCGCCGCAAGCACGGCGGGTACCTTGACCAACAACGGTAATCTCGCACTCGGTACCAACAACATTACGGTGTCAAACGCTTATAACAATGCAAACTTCGGCTCAGGGAACAGCTTCAACAATCGCGCTAATGTCACCGGCGCCGGCCAGATTCTGGCGGCGGGGTTGAGCCCCAGCACCGCCCAGACACTCTCGGGCAATATTGTACCCACGCCCACCAGTGGCAATGCGACGATGAATTTCGGCAACATTCACGTCGGCAGCTCAAGCACGCTTAATTACCAGATTGGCAACGCCAATACGGGTGGCCCGGATCTGCTCGGCGCGATCCAGACCACGGTCAATGGCGGCAACATTACCGATGCGCGCCTGTCGGGAGCGGGCGTGACAGCCTCGAATTGGGGGCCAGTCGCCGCCGGTGGTAATACTGGCAATTTAGGCGTCACGTTCAGTGCGGCCAGCGGCGGCGCGCTGACCGGTCAGCAAGTGCACATCCGCAACAACTTCGACAATACCAACGCGCAGAACCTGACGATCACCGGCGCGGCTTATAACCTCGCTGCGGGCAATACCACGCCTTCACCGGTGGTGTTTGGCAATGCCCATGTGGGTGACGTACTTACTCAGGGACTCACGGTAAGCAACACCGCCCCGGCGGGCGCCTTTACCGAGGGGCTCAACGCAAGCTTCGGGTCCAATACCGGCAACGCCGGTAACAACGCTGGTTCGGTCAGCCTGCTCGCGGGCGGGGCTTCCAACAATACCAATCTGTCGGCCACGCTTGACACCACGGCAGCGGGCGCGCGTAGCGGTACAGTGACGGTGAACTACGTCTCCGACGGCGCCGGCGCCAGCGGCCTGGGAACGACCAGCGTGGGCTCGCAGACGATTAACGTCTCAGGCAATGTCTATCGCCTGGCGCAAGCGAACAGCATCGCCCCGATCAACTTCGGCAATGTGCTGGTGGGCTCGTCGCAGACCCAGACCGTGTCCATCAGCAACCTAGCCACTGCCGATGGCTTCTCGGAAGCGTTGAACGCCGCGTTCGGCGCCATCGGCGGGGCGAATCCGGGCCAATTTTCGGCTGCAGGCTTCATCAACCAATTAGCGGCGGGCGCAAACAACAATGCCAATATGATTGTGACGCTAAATACCAGCAGCGCCGGCGCCTATTCGGCCAACGTGCAGATCCTGCTCAACTCCGATGGAACCGGCACGAGTGGTTTGGGCATTGCTGCGCTTCCCACTCAAGTCATCAACCTGGATGGCCTGGTCACCGGCACGGTGGGCAACCTTGCCCAGGCCGGCCCCCATTCGCCGGAGCCGGTTAACTTTGGCAATGTGCGCGTTGGCACAGTCGTGCCCACACAAGCCTTATCCATCAGCAACACAGCCAGCGGTCCGGCAGAGGGCTTGAATGGCTCAATCAGCACGGGTAGCGCGGGCCTCACCGCAGCTGGCTCCTTTACCGGTCTTGCAGCAGGCGCCACCGACAACTCCAGCCTGCTCGTCGGCATCAATACCACGACTGCCGGGTCGCGCAATGGCACAGCCACCATCGCGCTCGCCTCGGATGGCACGTTTAACAACGGCACACAAACCACGCTGTCTTCACAAACGGTGAACGTGACGGGTGGGGTGTTCCAGGTGGCGCAGCCGACCGTGCCCGCGAACGTGAATCTGGGCAATGTGCGTATCGGCGGCAGCCCGACTCAGGCTATTACCATAGGTAACACCAATATCTCGCCTGCGGGATTCCAGGAAGGACTGAACGCAAGTGTAGGCGGCGCCTCCGGCGGAGCAACCGGCACGGGCTCCATTACTAATCTTGCCGCGGGCAGCACCAGCAACGCCATTAACGTGGGTCTGAACGTCGGCGGGGCGGGTGCGCAGTCCGGGGTGGTGACGCTGAATCTCGCGTCGAACGGCACCGTGAGCGGCCTTAGCGACCTTGCACTGGCGAATGCGAATGTCAATGTGCAGGCCACCGGGTATCGCTTAGCCGATCCGGTTATTAACACCGGCTCGATCACCCTTGCCGCGCGCGTCGGTGACGCCAGCCCATCCGCGGGCATCAGCGTGACCAATACCTCGCCCGATAGTTTTACCGAGGGCTTGAACGTCACCCGCGGCAGCACTACACCGGCAGACTTCACGTCTTCTGGCAGCATTAGCAACTTAGCGGCCGGCGCCACCGATAGCAGCGCCATCCAGGTCGCCTTAAATACCAGCACAGCGGGCACTTTCACCGGAACCCAGGGGCTGAACTTCGTCTCCACCGGTGCGGGCACCACCGGCGCAGCGGATATTTCCGTGGGAACCGGCAACGTTAACTTAAACGGTAAAGTGTATACCCCCGCCCAAGCCAGTGCCGGCACAACCAGCATCAACTTTGGCATTGTTCATGTGGGCGATGTGGTAGCGGCACAAACGGTGTCTCTGGCCAACAGCGCCCCGGCCACGGCCTTGAACGACACGCTCAGCGGCAGCTTAGGCGGCGCATCCGCGCCGTTCTCGGCCAGCGGCAGTGTCAGCGGGCTGACCGCCGGAGGACCGGCCGATACCACCAGTCTGCAAGTCGGCTTGAGCACCTCTACCGCCGGCATATTCACGGACAACGGCATCCTCATGCTGGCCAGCCAGAATCCCGACATGCCCGACCTGGCGCTGGCTGACGTGTCTATAGACCTGAATGCGCAGGTCAACAACTATGCCGATGCAGCGCTACGCAAGAACTCCGGCGGCGGCTCATTTACAGGCGGCGGCAATCTGTTTGTCCTGGATTTCGGCACGGTGGTGTTTGGATCGGGTGCAATCGCATCTATTCTGGAGGCGTTCAACTCGGCCTTCGGCCCCGCGGATTTACTTGACGGGATATTTAGTTTTCTCGATACGCAGGACTTCACGTACAGCGGGTTCGGTTCCTTCAGCAATCTTGCTGCCGGGCAAGGAAATGGCGGCATGAGTGTCGGCTTCAATCCCACGGCGCTAGGCTCGTTCAGCGATGACATTCAACTCGCGTCGCTGGGGCACAATGCGAGTGGCTATAGCGACGCCCTGCAGGACATCCAACTGCGTGTTCAAGGCAATGTCGTCGCCGGCTCGCCGGGAACAGTCCCCGAACCCGGTACTTGGGCACTGCTGGCGCTGGGCTGTTTCATGCTCACGCTCATGCGGATGCGCCGTGGGGTGAGATAATTTCATTTCGCAGTCAAAAACGATTAGAATTAAAGCGAATTGAGAAAATAAAAACATGCTTAAAAAAGGGGAATTTTGGATTTTGACCGCGGCAGCGCTGCTTCTGCTGGCGCTGATCCTGGTCAACATGGGACTGTTTATGAGCAACCGCTCGGCACAAGCCGACGTGAATACGCGCAACCAATACTTGCAGCAAAGCCTCCAACTGGAGGGCTTGTATCGCGAGATGGTCAAGGCTCTGGCCGATCTGTCGGCGCGTAACCAGGATACACAACTCAAGGACTTGCTGGCGAAGCAAGGGATCACCTTCACTGTGAATCCACCGGCAGCGGCCGGCAGTACCACCCCTGCCGCAGGAAAAAGCGAACCGCAACCGGTATCAGGCGCCGTGACGCCCAAGGACAACAAGCCATAATGGAACCCGGCTTCGAAGAACCGGCTCGTAACGAAAGCAAAGCGCACAGCCCCCTTGTCCCGTTGCTCTTGCTTTTGCTCGCACTGTTGGTGTGGATAGCATTTCAAACCACCCAATTACTCTCTGAGCGAGGGAATCTGAAGGCGATGGAAGCCAATCAGGAAGCGCAAGTCCAGCAATCCCAAAAACTGCGCGCGGCGCTGGATGCGCTCGCCGCAGACACCGCCAAACTCGCGGAGCAAGGCAACCCGAACGCCAAGCTCTTGGTGGAGGAGTTGCGCAAGCGCGGTGTCACCATCAATTCCAATGCGGCAAAGCCCGCCGGAAAGTGATCTCAACAAATAGCCTGGATGCAACGCAGCAGCACCCCCCCTTGAGGGTAGGGTGATCAATCAGGATTTTGACTCCCGGATTTCATTTCATTCCCATTTCATTCCATCCGAGCTACGCTCGCTTGAGTGTAATAGTGCAGTAGGCTGGTTGAGGAACGAAACCCAGCGATAACCATCACGATCGCAAAAATGCTGGGTTTATCAACTCAGCCTACCGCGCTTTACGCAGTTCCTCCACCGTGGTCACTTCGAACTTGAATCCGCCCTGTCAAAACCGTTGTAGGGGTGACACTCAAAATACGTTTCGTAGGGTTTCAAATAGCAAATTGCTATTTTTGGCTAAGCTCAGTAAGCTTGGCGGCTTTTAGGAGGGTCGCATGAGCCGCCAAAAGCTCGTGGCCGGGAACTGGAAGATGAACGGTTCCAGGGCCGTTACCCGGTCGCTGATCGGGGGTATTTTGCAAGGCATGGCCCGAGTCAAAACGGGCGCGGTGGTGGTGTGTCCGCCGGCCTTGTATCTTGCCGAGGCGGCGGTTCTGCTTGCTGGCAGCCGGATCGCATTGGGGGCGCAGAATCTGTGCGCCGAAGCGGAGGCGGCGGGGGCTTATACCGGCGAGGTCTCCGCGGCGATGTTGCTGGATGCCGGTTGCCGCTATGTGATCGTGGGGCACTCCGAGCGGCGCGCCTATTACGGGGAAAACGATGCCGTGGTCGCGCAGAAATGCGTGCGTGCGCTGGATGCAGGGCTGAAGCCCATCATCTGCGTGGGCGAATTGCTGGAGGAGCGGGAGGGCGGCCAAACCGAGGCAGTGGTGGCCCGCCAACTAGATGCGATTCTAGCCAAGGTGGAAGTAACCCGGCTGGCCGGGGCGCTGATTGCTTATGAGCCGGTGTGGGCGATTGGCACCGGCAAGACGGCTACGCCTGAACAAGCTCAAGCCGTTCACGCCTTTATCCGGGGGCGGATTGCCGCACACAATGCTACAATAGCAAATTCCATACAGATTCTTTATGGGGGCAGTGTCAAGGGCGCAAACGCCCATGACCTTTTTAATATGGCGGATATAGACGGCGGGTTGATTGGCGGCGCGTCGTTGAACGCCGATGAGTTCCTGACTATTTGTCAGGCGGCAGGGTGATGGAAGCATGCTTACAGCTTTATTGGTGATAGATGTACTGGCCTGCGCGGGCCTTATTGTGTTGATACTGCTCCAGCACGGCAAAGGCGCTGACGTCGGCGCGGCATTTGGCAGCGGCGCGTCGCAGACGGTGTTCGGCAGCCAAGGCTCGGCCTCGTTTCTGACACGCACCACCGCGGTATTGGCCGTGGTGTTCTTCGCCGCAAGCCTGGGTCTGGCTTACCTCTCGGGTCAGCGTGCGAAAACCACGGGTGCGGTGGAGCGGCTTGCGCCCATCACGGCCCCGGCTGATAAACCGGCGCCGGCGCCGCAAACCGATTTGCCGACATTGCCCGCTCAGCCTGCGGTACCCGCTGAGAGGGGAGCAACGGATCCCATTACGGGTCTGCCGGCCAGGCCCGTGACGCCAGTGCCCGCGAACCCTGCTGGTCAGTCTGCGCCAAATCCGGCTTCGGATATCCCGAACTAGAGGCAAGCTTCTATTAATGAATGCCGACGTGGTGGAATTGGTAGACACGCCGTCTTGAGGGGGCGGTGGCGTAAGCTGTGCGAGTTCGAGTCTCGCCGTCGGCACCATACAATAAATAGTCACTAGACTTGTTTAAATCTTCTGCTTAGACTGTCTCTAAAGAGGTTGTTGGCCTGTAGAATGAGGTTGGTGTGCTAGAGAATTACCTGCCTATCTTGATTTTTATTGTGGTCGGCATCGCCTTTGGCGTACTGCCGATCGTGGGCGGTTTCTTGCTCGCCCCGCACCGCCCCGACAGCGAGAAGCTGTCGCCCTACGAGTGCGGCTTCGAGGCCTTCGAAGACTCGCGCATGAAGTTCGATGTGCGCTATTACCTCGTGGCGATACTGTTTATCATCTTTGATTTGGAGATCGCCTTCCTGTTTCCCTGGGCCGTCGTGTTGAAGGAGATCGGCCTGTTCGGGTTCATGGCGATGATGGTGTTTCTCGGAATTCTGGTCGTGGGTTTCATTTACGAATGGAAGAAAGGGGCCTTGGAATGGGAGTGATCCTATGGGCATAGAAGGCATCCTTGAAAAAGGCATGGTCACCACCAGCCTTGACAGCCTCATCAACTGGGCGCGCAGCGGCGCGCTCTGGCCGATGACCTTTGGACTCGCCTGCTGCGCCGTCGAGATGATGCACGCCGGCGCTGCGCGTTACGACCTGGATCGCTTTGGCGTGATATTTCGTCCCAGCCCGCGCCAGTCCGACGTCATGATAGTAGCCGGTACACTGGTCAACAAGATGGCGCCCGCGTTGCGCAAGGTCTATGACCAGATGGCCGAGCCGCGCTGGGTGATCTCGATGGGCTCCTGCGCCAACGGCGGCGGCTATTATCACTATTCCTACGCCGTGGTGCGCGGTTGCGATCGCATCGTGCCGGTGGATGTTTACGTACCCGGCTGTCCGCCCACGGCGGAGGCGCTGCTGTATGGAGTCATTCAGCTCCAGAACAAAATCAAGCGCACCAACACCATCGCCCGCTAAGACGCCTTCTATGCCTGACATGACGACTCAGAGCCTTGCCGCGCGCCTTAAAGAAAGGTTTGGCGGCCTGCTGACGTCCTGCAAGGAATCCATAGGCGAGGTGACGATCGAGATCCCTCGTAACCGGCTGCTTGAGGTGTGCCGCGCACTGCGCGACGAGGAAGCTTTCCACTTCGAGCAGTTGATGGATGTGTGCGGCGTGGACTATTCCGTATACGGCCACGGTTCGCGCGGCGAGACGGGGCTCATCGCCGAGGATGTCATCGAATTCCCCGATTATCCCGAACAACACTGGAGCGGACCGCGCTTCGCCGTGGTCTACCACCTGCTCTCGCTCAAACACAACCGGCGCTTGCGTGTCAGGATATTCGCTGAAGACGCCGACATGCCGATGGTGGATTCCGTGGTCGAGGTCTGGGCCTCCGCCAACTGGTTTGAGCGTGAGGCCTTCGATCTGTTCGGCATCGTGTTTGAAGGGCACCCCGATCTGCGGCGCATCCTCACAGACTATGGCTTTGTCGGCCATCCGTTCCGCAAGGACTTCCCGCTCATCGGCAATGTCGAGATGCGCTATGATCCCGAAAAACAGCGCGTCGTGTACGAACCGGTGAAGATCGTAAACCGCGTGCTGGTGCCGCGCGTCATCCGTCATGACCAACGTTACGTGGTGGATAAAACCCAACAGGGGGCGAATGATGGAGATTCGTAATTACACCATGAACTTCGGTCCGCAGCACCCGTCCGCGCACGGTGTGTTGCGACTGGTGCTGGAGATGGACGGCGAGGTGATCCAGCGCGCCGATCCGCATATCGGCCTGCTGCATCGCGGCACCGAAAAGCTCGCCGAGAGCAAGCCCTTCAACCAGAGCATCGGTTATATGGACCGCCTCGACTACGTCTCCATGATGTGCAACGAGCACGGCTATGTGCTGGCGATGGAGAAGCTGCTCGGTATCACGCCGCCGATTCGCGCACAGTACATCCGCGTGATGTTCGACGAGATCACGCGCATCTTGAATCACCTGTTGTGGCTCGGTGCGCACGCCCTCGACATCGGCGCCATGACCGTATTCCTGTACTGCTTCCGCGAGCGCGAAGACCTGATGGACTGCTACGAGGCCGTGTCGGGGGCGCGCATGCACGCGACCTATTATCGCCCCGGCGGCGTATACCGTGACTTGCCTGACCGGATGCCGCAGTACAAATCCTCCAAGTGGCACAACGAAAAAGAGACCGTTGAACGGAACGCCAACCGTCAGGGTTCGCTGTTGGATTTTATCGAAGACTTTACCCGGCGCTTTCCAGCTTACGTGGAAGAGTACGAAAGCCTGCTCACCGACAACCGTATCTGGAAGCAACGCACCGTCGGCATCGGTGTGGTCACGCCGGAACGTGCCCTGCAATTGGGTTTTACCGGCCCGATGTTGCGCGGCTCCGGGGTCGAATGGGATCTGCGCAAGAAGCAGCCCTATGAGGTCTACGACCGGCTCGACTTCGACATTCCGGTCGGCGTGACCGGTGACTGCTATGACCGTTATCTGGTGCGAATTGAGGAGCTGCGGCAGTCCAATCGCATCGTGCGGCAGTGCATAGACTGGCTGCGCGCCAACCCCGGCTCCGTGATGATTGAAGACCACAAGGTCGTGCCGCCGCGCCGCGAGGAGATGAAGGCCGATATGGAGGCCCTGATTCATCACTTCAAGCTGTTCACCGAGGGTTTTTGCATCCCGGAGGGCGAGGCCTATGCGGCAGTCGAGGCGCCGAAGGGCGAGTTCGGCGTATATCTGATTTCCGATGGCGCCAACAAACCTTACCGGCTCAAGGTGCGCGCCCCGGGCTTCGCTCACCTGGCTGCCCTCGATGAGATGTGCCGTGGCCACATGCTGGCCGATGTCGTCGCGATTATAGGCTCGCAGGATATAGTCTTCGGAGAAGTAGATCGCTGATGGGCACCTCTAAAAATGTGTCTTTTGTCTTTATGCTGCGTTGGAATTCTGCTCGAAATGCTCATGTACTGTCGTGTACACTCTGCTGGGCAGGGAGCCCGAATGTCGCGGGCGCAGGGATGCGCAGGAGCGACCGCTTTCTCGCAGAATTCCGCCTTGCCTAAAGCCAAAATCCACTATTTTTAGAGATGCCCAGATGGCTGCCCAGATGAAGAGAAAATCCGATTTACTCCCTGAGTCTGTGCGTGCGGCGATAGACCGCGAATGTCTCAAGTATCCGCCGGAACAAAAGCGCTCGGCCTTGCTGGCCGCGCTGCGTTATACCCAGGAGGCCAACGGCGGATGGCTGACCACCGAGTTGATGGACGCCGTGGCCGATTGCCTTGACCTGCCGCCCATAGCGGTCTACGAGGTCGCCACCTTTTACACGCTGTACGATTTGAAACCGGTGGGCCGGCACAAGATCTATGTTTGCACCAATATCTCTTGTATGCTGTGCGGCTCCAGCGAGATTCTCGAACACTTCAAGAAACGGCTCGGTATCGAGCCCGGGCAGACCACCCCGGATGGCAGGTTTACCCTGAAGGTGGCGGAGTGTTTGGCCGCTTGCGCCGGAGCGCCATGCTGCCAGATCGGCAAGATCTACCATGAAAATCTCACGCCGGAAAAGATAGACGAGATATTAAGAGCTTATCCATAAATAACTTACCGCAGAGGACGCAGAGGAATACTCTCAAGGTTCTCCTCCGCGCCCTCCGTGGTGAAGCCTTCTCCCGCAAGGGACACAGGGGGAGCTATTTATGGATATGCTCTAAGCAGTTTGGACTAACCGATGGCCAACGAAGTCTGCTTTCGTAATTTGCATCTGCCGGAACCGTGGTCGCTGAAGACCTATCTCGGCACGGGCGGCTATGCGGCATGGAAAAAGATTCTGGCCGAAAAGACCGCACCCGACGAGATTATCAGCCAGGTGAAAAGGTCCGCTTTGCGTGGACGCGGCGGGGCCGGCTTTCCCACCGGCCTCAAGTGGAGCTTCATGTCGCGCGGCGCGCCGGGCCAGAAATACATCGTCTGCAACTCCGACGAGAGCGAGCCCGGCACCTTCAAAGACCGCGACATCATGCGCTATAACCCGCACCAGGTGATTGAAGGCATGGCGATCGCCGGTTACACCATCGGCGCGACGGTCGGCTACAACTATATGCGCGGCGAGTTTTGGGAGCCCTATGAGCGTATGGAGCAGGCGGTGCGCGAGGCGCGCGAGGCGGGGCTGTTGGGCGAGAATATCCTGGGTTCCGGTGTGGATTTTGACGTGAACAATCACCTGGGCGCGGGGGCCTATATCTGCGGCGAGGAGACCGGCCTGTTGGAATCCCTGGAAGGGAAAAAAGGTTTCCCGCGCTTCAAGCCGCCGTTTCCGGCGAGCTATGGGCTGTATGGCCGTCCCACCATCGTGAACAACACCGAGACGCTGGCCTCTGTCCCGCTCATCATGACCCACGGTGGTGAGTGGTTCTTAAAGCTGGGGAAACCGAATAACGGCGGTCCCAAGATTTTTTCGGTGTCGGGCCATGTCAACAAGCCGGGCAATTACGAAGTCCCGATGGGGACGCCGTTCGCCAAGCTGCTGGAGATGGCGGGCGGGGTGCGTAACGGACACAACCTCAAGGCGGTGATACCCGGTGGATCTTCGGTGCCGGTACTGCCCGCCGAGATCATCATGAATACCGACATGGACTACGATTCGCTCTCCAAGGCAGGCTCGATGCTGGGCGCCGGATCGGTGATCGTAATGGACGATAGTACCTGTATGGTTAATGCCTTAGCACGTATTTCTCATTTTTATTATGAAGAGTCGTGCGGCCAGTGCACGCCCTGCCGGGAGGGCACGGGCTGGCTGTCGCGGGTCATACACCGTATCGAACATGGTGAGGGGAGGGAGCAGGATCTCGACCTTCTGGTGGACATGGCGAACAAGATCGAGGGGCGCACCATCTGCGCCTTGGGCGACGCCGCGGCCATGCCAGTGGTGAGCTTTATCAAGCACTTCCGCGCTGAATTTGAGCATCACATCGAACATGGCCGCTGTCTGGCGGGCGCCCACTAGGCGGCAGATGCGCATGATTAACCTTGAGATTGATGGTAAAGCCGTCGAGGCGCGCGATGGCGTGATGCTGATCGAGGCCGCTGATGAGGCGGGCATCCCCATTCCCCGTTTTTGTTACCACAAGAAGCTCTCCATCGCGGCCAACTGCCGCATGTGTCTGGTGGATGTGGAGAAGGCGGCGAAGCCCTTGCCGGCCTGCGCGACGCCGGTGACCGAGGGCATGAAGGTCTACACCCAGTCCCCCAAGGCCATCATGGCGCAGAAGGGCGTGATGGAGTTTTTGCTCATCAATCATCCGCTCGACTGCCCGATCTGCGATCAGGGCGGCGAGTGCGAACTGCAGGACCTGGCGATGGGTTACGGGGCGAGCGCCTCGCGCTACCAGGAAAAGAAGCGCGTGGTGAAGGACAAGGACATCGGCCCGCTTATCATGACCGACATGACGCGCTGCATCCATTGCACCCGCTGCATACGCTTCGGCCAGGAGATCGCCGGCCTGATGGAACTCGGCGCTACCGGCCGCGGCGAGCACATGGAAATCGGCACCTATATCGAAAAGGCGATGGTCTCCGAGCTGTCCGGCAATGTCATTGACCTCTGTCCGGTGGGCGCGCTCACCTCCAAACCGTTCCGCTACACCGCCCGTGCCTGGGAGATGGCGCAGCGCGAGACGATCGCGCCGCACGACTCGGTCGGCTCCAATCTGTATCTGCACGTGCGTGATAACAAGGTGATGCGCGTGGTGCCGCGCGAGAGCGAGGAGATCAATGAGGTATGGATCTCCGATCGCGACCGCTTTAGTTATCAAGGCCTCAACAGTCCCGACCGGCTGCAAGTCCCCATGATTAAACGGCAGGGGGCGTGGGAGGAAACCGACTGGAACACTGCTCTGCAGGCGGTGGTAAAAGGTCTGCGCGGCGTGATTCAGTCTGACGGTGTTGAACAAATCGGCGCTTTGATCTCCCCGTCGGCGACGCTGGAGGAGATGTACCTGCTGCAACGTCTGATGCGCGGCCTGGGTGTGAGCAATATAGATCACCGCCTGAGGCAGGCTGATTTCAACGGCCAGGAATGGGCGCCGGTGTTCCCAAGTCTCGGCGCATCCATTGCTGAATTGCAGCAGCTCGATGCGGCATTGCTGATCGGTTCAAACGTGCGCAGTGAGCAACCGATCATTGCCCACCGTTTGCGTCAGGCCACTCAATGGAACAGCGCCCGTTTGATGTTCATCAACCCGGTGGACTATGACTTTGCCTTCCCGGTGGCGGAAAAGATCATCACCGATCCGGCCGGAATGGTGCGCGCGCTGGCGGGGATAGCAAAGGCCTTGTTGGAGACCGGCGGCCAACACATCCCCGCCGAGTTCGCAAAACTGTTGGCCACGGTACACCCCACTCCGACCGAGCGCAGTATCGCGCAACAATTAAAGAACGCGCAGGCTGCGGTGCTGCTCGGCAATCTGGCGCAGGCCCATCCTCAGTTCTCCATGCTCAATGCCCTGGCGAGCCGGATCGCCGAGCTGAGCGGGGCGCGATTCGGCCATCTGCCCGAAGCCGCTAATAGCGTGGGTGGCTGGATCGCAGGCGCCTTGCCGCATCGTGAGGCGGCGGGTAAGGCCGTCGCCGCACCCGGATTGGATGCTCATGCGATGCTGACAAAGGGGCTGAAGGCCTATGTCCTGTTTGGTATCGAAGCCGAATTTGACAGCGCCGATCCCGCAGCGGCGCTCAAGTCACTGCACAACGCCGAATTCGTCGTCGCACTTTCCGCCTTCAACAGCAAGGCGATGCGGGACTATGCCGACGTGCTGTTGCCGATCGGGGCCTTCGCTGAAACATCGGGCGCCTTCGTCAACGCCGAGGGCCGCTGGCAGAGCTTCGCCGGTGCTGTTTCGCCTGCCGGTGAGGCGCGGCCGGGGTGGAAGGTGTTGCGCGTGCTGGGTAATCTCTTTGCCGTGAATGGCTTTGATTACCTCTCTTCCGAAGAGGTGCGCGACGAAGTGCGGAGCCTGATAGATCAGTCCGGCAGCCAGGCGCCGGCCGGCCGTTGGACACCCGCCGAGTTACCCCACAGCACAGACGGCCTGACGCGTATTGCTGATGTGCCCATGTATGCTATGGACGGGCTGGTGCGCCGCGCGCAGGGCTTGCAAGAGACCGGCGAGTCACAAGATGCGACGCTGCGCCTCAATGCCGCGTCGGCCCGGCGCGCGGGTTTAAGCGCGGGCCAGTTCGCCCAGGCCCGGCAGGGCGAGGCGAGCGCGCTGCTCGCCGTGGAGATTGATGAACGGATCGCGGACGGCTGCGCGTTGATTTCCGCCGCATTACCTAAGAGCGCGGTTCTTGGACCTGCCTTTGGGACTATAACCGTCGAGCGGGCCTGAGGCGAGGGGATTATATGTTTGATTTCATCCCCCAAGCATGGGCGAGTACCCCGGTTACCGCACAAATCGTCCTCAAGATCCTGGCGATCGTGTTGCCGGTCACGCTTACCGTGGCTGCGCTGACCTATGCCGAGCGCAAGATCATCGGCTACATCCAGGTGCGCATCGGCCCCAACCGCGTAGGGCCGCGCGGCTGGCTGCAACCGATCGCCGATATCGTCAAGCTGCTGATGAAAGAGATCATCATTCCGTCAGGGGCAAACCGCGCACTGTTTATCATCGGGCCGATCTTGTCGCTGGCGCCGGCCTTGATCGCCTGGGCGGTCATCCCGTTCGACGGCACTCTGGTGCTCGCCGACATCAATGCCGGTCTGCTGTACGTGCTCGCAGTGACCTCGATGGGCGTCTACGGCGTGATCATCGCGGGCTGGGCATCCAACTCCAAGTACGCCTTCCTCGGCGCGATGCGTTGCGCCGCACAGATCGTTTCTTACGAGATCGCCATGGGCTTCGCCCTGGTGGCGGTATTGATCGCGGCGGGGAGTTTGAATCTCGGCGACATCGTGCGCGCGCAGGAGGGCAGTTTCGCGCACTGGTTCTGGTTGCCCTTGCTGCCGGTGTTTTTGGTTTATTTTATCTCCGGCGTGGCGGAGACCAACCGTGCGCCGTTCGACGTCGCCGAGGGCGAGTCGGAGATCGTCGCGGGGTTTCACGTTGAGTATTCCGGCATGGCCTTCGCGGTGTTTTATCTGGCCGAATACGCCAACATGATTCTGGTCTCAGCGCTCGCCGCGCTGATATTCCTGGGCGGCTGGCTGTCGCCGTTTGAAGGCATTCCTTTTGTGGAGCAGGTGTTTGCCTGGGTGCCCGGCATGATCTGGCTGCTCCTCAAGATCGCCGTTTTGCTGTTTTTGTTCTTGTGGTTTCGCGCCACCTTCCCGCGCTACCGCTACGATCAGATCATGCGTTTGGGATGGAAAGTGTTCATTCCCATCACGATTGTATGGTTGATAGTGGTGGGGCTTGCGGTACTCTATAAACTGCCTTGGTGGTTTGACTGATAAAGGTACTTATAGTATGAGCGCGATACGCAACTATATCAAAAGCCTGTTTCTGTGGGAACTGTTCGGCGGCTTGAGGCTGACCGGTAAATATCTTTTTTCCAAAAAGATCACCGTGCAATACCCGGAAGAGACTACCCCCCAATCCAACCGCTTCCGCGGCCTACACGCCCTGCGCCGCTATCCAAACGGCGAGGAACGCTGTATCGCCTGCAAGCTTTGCGAGGCAGTATGTCCGGCGGCGTGCATCACTATCGAGTCCGAGCAGCGTGCGGACGGCACGCGCCGCACCACGCGCTACGATATAGATTTGTTCAAATGTATTTATTGCGGATTTTGCGAAGAATCCTGCCCCGTGGACGCGATCGTCGAGACCCGGATCTTTGACTTTCACTTCGAAAAGCGGGGAGACAATATCATCACTAAAGGTAAACTGCTCGAGATCGGCGACCGTTATGAAAAGCAGATTGCCGCGGACAGGGCGCAGGATGCTTCTTATCGTTAAAGACAGATGCAAGATACAAGTTACAAGATACAAGAAAACAACTTCAGATTTTGTTTTCATCTTGTACCTTGTATCTTTTATCTTTTATCTTGCTTAATTATGACTGAACAAATCATCTTTTACCTTTTCGCCGCCATACTTGTCGGAGCGGCGCTCATGGTCATCACGGTGCGCAATCCCGTCCATGCGGCGTTGTTCCTGGTGCTTGCCTTCTTTACCAGCGCTGCGGTGTGGCTGCTGCTCGAGGCCGAGTTCCTGGCCATTACCCTGGTGCTGGTTTACGTGGGCGCCGTCATGGTGCTGTTCCTGTTTGTCGTGATGATGCTCGACATCAACATCGCCCCTTTGAGAGAGGGATTTGCCCGCTATCTTCCGGTTGGAGGGCTGGTGGCGGTGATTATCGCCGTGGAGATGGTAGTCGTGGTGGGGCCGCGTCACTTTGGTCTGGAACAAGTGGCGAGCCCTGCGAATGCTGCTGCGGATTACAGCAATACCCAGGCATTGGGCCGTGTGCTTTATACTGTTTATGCCTACCCATTTGAAATCGCCTCGGCGATTCTGCTGGTAGCGATCATCGCCGCGATCGCCTTGACCATGCGCAAGCGTCCTCAGGCCAAGTATCAGGATCCCGCGCAGCAGATACAGGTGAAGAGCGCGGATCGGGTGCGCATCGTGAAGATGGCGTCCGAAAAGCGGATAGGGAAACGGCAGTGATTGCATTATCTGATTTTTTGATTCTGGGGGCGGCCTTGTTCTGCATCAGCATGGCCGGAATCTTCCTCAACCGCAAAAATGTCATCATTCTGTTGATGGCGATTGAGTTGATGCTGCTCTCGGTCAACATGAACTTCATCGCCTTTTCTCATTATTTAGGGGACAGCGCCGGCCAGGTTTTCGTGTTCTTCATTCTCACTGTCGCCGCGGCGGAGTCCGCGATCGGCCTTGCAATACTCGTGGTGCTGTTCCGCAACCGGGGCACTATCAACGTTGATGACCTGGACTCCTTGAAAGGCTAGCCCATGGCTAACGTTTATCTGCTCATCCCGCTTGCCCCGCTGTTCGGCGCCATCATCGCAGGCCTGTTCGGCAAACAGATCGGCCGTGCCGGGGCGCATTGGGTGACGATCATCGGCGTCGCCACTTCCTTTCTGCTCTCGCTGCTGGTATTCAAGCAGATCATCATAGACCACGCCCCCGCGTACAACGCCTCCGTGTACACCTGGATGGTGAGCGACGGCGTGAAATTCGAGATCGGTTTCCTGGTAGATGAACTCACCGCGTTGATGATGGTGGTGGTGACGTTCGTATCGCTGATGGTGCACATCTACACCATTGGCTACATGCAGGATGACCCCGGCTACCAGCGGTTCTTCAGTTACATAGCGCTGTTCACCTTTTCCATGCTGATGCTGGTGATGGCCAACAATTTCCTGCAACTGTTCTTCGGCTGGGAGGCGGTGGGCCTCGTTTCATATCTGCTGATCGGTTTCTGGTATCAGCGCGAATCGGCGATCTATGCCAATCTCAAGGCATTCCTGGTGAACCGGGTGGGCGATCTCGGTTTCCTGTTGGGGATCGCGGCGATCTTGATGCACTTCAATACCCTCGATTATGCAGCGGTCTTTGAACGGGCGCCGCAGCTTGCCGGCGTCACGCTGGAAATCATGCCGGGTAGTCCCTGGCTACTCATGACCGTGATCTGCATCCTGTTGTTTATCGGCGCGATGGGCAAATCGGCGCAGGTGCCGCTGCATGTCTGGCTTCCCGACTCCATGGAAGGCCCGACACCTATCTCCGCGCTGATCCACGCCGCGACGATGGTGACTGCAGGCATCTTCATGGTCGCGCGCATGTCGCCGTTGTTCGAGCTTTCCGAAACGGCGCTCAGCTTTGTGCTGGTGATCGGCGCGATCACGGCACTGTTTATGGGACTGCTCGGCATTGTGCAAAACGATATCAAGCGCGTCGTCGCCTATTCGACGCTTTCGCATCTGGGCTACATGACCGTCGCGTTAGGGGCTTCGGCCTATGCCGGTGCGATCTTTCACCTCATGACCCACGCCTTCTTCAAGGCGCTGCTGTTCCTCGCGGCGGGTTCGGTCATCATCGCCATGCACCATGAACAGGATATTCGCACCATGGGCGGCTTGAAAAAATATCTACCCATCACCTATTGGACCTTTCTGATTGGAACCCTGGCGATGATTGGCTTTCCCGGCTTTGCAGGATTTTATTCCAAGCACGCCATCATCGATGCGGTGCGCGAATCGGTGCTCCCCGGCGCCGGATTTGCCTACGTCGCTGTGTTGAGCGGCGTATTCATCACGGCGTTGTACGGCTTCAGGCTGCTGTTTCTGGTATTTCACGGCAAGCCGCGTATGGACGAGCATACCAAACACCATCTGCACGAAAGCCCGTTGGTAGTTACCTTACCACTGCTGGCGCTGGCCATTCCTTCGGTCATCATCGGTGCGATCTACAACGGGCCGATGCTATTTCATGGATTTTTTGGCCAGTCTATTTTTGTCCTGCCGCAGCACGACGTACTCGCCGAGCTTGGCGTGGAGTATCAAGGCGTCCTGAGTTTCACCCTCCATGGCATGATGGGGCCGCCTTTCTGGCTCGCCGTAGCGGGGATACTGGTTGCCTGGTTCCTGTACCTGCATCGGCCTGAACTTGCGGGCCAGATCAAGCGCCGCTTTGCGGGGCTCTACGCCATCTTGGACCGGAAATACGGTTTCGATGAGTTCAATGATTTTTTCTTTGCCGGAGGCGCGCGCGATGTGGGCCGCGTGCTCTGGCAAACCGGGGATGTCAAGCTGATAGACGGCTTAATGGTCAACGGCACGGCGCGTAGCATCGGCTGGTTCTCATCAATCGTGCGTCAAATCCAATCCGGTTATCTTTACCACTACGCCTTTGCCATCATTGTCGGATTGATGCTGCTGCTGGGTTGGCCGTTGATAAGTTGGCTTACACACTAAAACATCATGCCCGAACATTTACCCCTGCTCAGTCTGGTCATCTGGATACCTATCCTGGGTGGTCTTTTACTGCTCGCCAGTGGAGAAAGTGCGCCGCAGCGCGCCCGTGTCCTGGCATTGGTGATCGCTGCGCTGACCTTGCTGGTGAGCATACCTCTCTATACCCGGTTTGATGCCGCGACTTCCGTGATGCAGTTTGTAGAACTGGCGCCCTGGATCACTGCCTTCAAAATTAACTACCACCTGGGAATAGACGGCATTTCCATGCCGCTGATACTGCTGACGACGTTCACCACACTGCTGGTCGTCATCGCAAGCTGGGAGGTGATTCAACACAAGGTCTCGCAATACATGGCCGCCTTTTTGATTATGGAAGGGCTCATGAATGGCGTGTTCGCCTCTCTCGATGCGATCCTGTTTTATGTCTTTTGGGAAGGCATGCTGATTCCGATGTTTCTCATCATCGGGATGTGGGGCGGGCCGCGCCGTGTCTACGCCACGATCAAATTCTTTCTGTACACCTTTCTGGGCTCGGTGCTGATGCTGGTCGCGCTACTCTATCTGTTTTTCCAGTCGGACAGTTTTGCGGTGCTCGACTACCATAATCTGAAAATCGGCATGACGGCCCAAATACTGATCTTTATCGCCTTCCTGCTCGCCTTCGCGGTCAAGGTGCCGATGTGGCCGGTGCACACCTGGCTGCCGGATGCCCACGTCGAGGCGCCGACCGGCGGTTCGGTGATCCTGGCCGCGATCATGTTGAAGATGGGCGCCTATGGCTTTGTACGGTTTAGTCTGCCCATTGCGCCCGACGCCAGTCACGAGTTGGACTGGCTGATGATCGCGCTGTCGTTGATCGCGGTGGTCTATATCGGATTTGTCGCCCTGGTGCAACAGGATCTCAAAAAACTCATCGCCTATTCTTCGATTTCGCACATGGGTTTCGTCACCTTGGGATTTTTCATCCCCTTTACGATCTTTGCCAAGACCGGCGGCATCCAGGGGGCCGCGCTGGGCGTAGAGGGCGGGTTGGTGCAGATGATCTCGCACGGCTTCGTGTCCGGCGCCTTATTCCTGTGCGTCGGTGTTCTGTACGACCGCCTGCACAGCCGCGAGATCAGCGCCTACGGCGGTGTCGCCAACACCATGCCGGTGTTTGCGAGTCTCATGGTGTTGTTTGCCTTGGCCAACGCGGGTCTGCCAGGGACCTCGGGCTTCGTCGGCGAGTTTATGGTCATACTGGGCGCCTTCAAGGCCAATTTCTGGTACGCCTTGCTGGCTGGCGTCACGCTGGTGCTGGGAGCAGCTTATACATTATGGATGGTGAAGCGTGTCATCTTCGGCAAGATCGCCAATGACGGGGTGGCGAGTCTTCAGGACATCAACCTTCGTGAGGGTATCGTACTGGCGACGCTGGCCGTGGCCGTGTTGTGGCTGGGTCTCTGGCCCGCGCCGCTCATCGATGTCATGCACCCCACCGTGCAGAATTTGCTCGAGCATATAGCCAAATCCAAGCTATGAACTTTGTGATGCCAAATTTCGCCCCCGCCATTCCTGAGATCTTTGTGCTGAGTATGGCCTGCCTGGTTCTCATCGTGGATCTCTTTCTGCGCGAAGACAACCGCATCATTACTTATTTGCTGACGCAGGCCACGCTGCTGGGCGCGGCGATTTTTACCCTGGCCTCCTACCCCGACCAGCTTACCCTGACATTTAGCGACACCTTCGTGCGCGACCGCATGGGCGACGTGTTGAAAATGTTTATCTATCTCGTCACCGCCGTGGTGTTTCTCTACTCGCGCGAGTATTTGCGTACCCGGCAGCTCTACAAGGGCGAATATTTCGTCGTGGGATTGTTCGCCGTGTTGGGAATGATGGTGCTGGTCTCCGCTCACAGTCTGTTGACGGTATACCTGGGGTTGGAATTGTTGTCGCTTTCGCTCTATACGATGGTCGCCATGCGGCGCGATTCGCTGGAGGCCTCCGAGGCCGCGATGAAATACTTCGTGCTGGGCGCGCTGGCCTCGGGGCTGCTGCTCTACGGCATGTCCATGCTGTATGGCGTCACCGGTACGCTGGATATAGCGCAGATCAGTGCCGCAGTGGCGCACAGCGTGCAAGCAGGGCAGGGGGCGGGGACGAACGTTGTGCTGGTATTTGCATTGGTGTTCATCATCATCGGCGTCATGTTCAAGCTCGGCGCCGCGCCGTTTCACATGTGGATACCCGACGTCTATCACGGCGCGCCCACGTCGGTGACGCTGTTTATCGCCGGTGCGCCCAAGATCGCCGCCTTCGCCATGCTGATGCGCCTGATGGTGGAGGGTCTCGGTCACCTGCATGTCCAGTGGCAGGACATGCTCATCATCCTGTCGGTGTTATCCATGGCGGTCGGTAACATCATCGCCATCGCCCAGGCCAATCTGAAGCGCATGCTCGCCTACTCAACGATCGCCCACGTAGGCTTTTTGTTATTGGGTGTACTGAGCGGAAGCCAGTTGGGCTACTCGGCGGCGATGTTTTATATCATCGCCTATGCCATCATGAGCATAGGCGGTTTCGGCATGATTATCCTGTTGGGCCGCACCGGGTTCGAGGCCGACCGGCTGGACGATTTCAAGGGCTTGAACCAGCGCAGCCCGTGGTTCGCCTTCATGATGTTGATCCTGATGTTTTCTATGGCGGGCGTACCGCCCACACTGGGTTTTTACGCCAAGCTCTCGGTGCTCCAGGCCGTGGTCCATGCCGATTTGGTCTGGCTTGCAGCGTTCGCCGTGCTGCTCTCGGTCATCGGGGCGTTTTACTACCTGCGCATCATCAAGCTCATGTACTTTGACCAGCCCGAAGACGCCACGCCTCTCGATGCCAGCCTCGACATGCGCGTGGCGATGACCGCGAACGGTCTGGCCGTGCTTGCCTTGGGCATCTTCCCCGGTGCTCTGCTTGCTCTGTGCGCCGGCGCGCTCAGCCGCTGATAGCCATTTCTCCTGCTTCATACTCACCGTTTAAGCGTTTACCCGCCGCTTATCGGACTCTAACAAGCCTAAATCGTCCTATCACCCGCTAAATTTATACTCTGCCCGGAGTAGGCATGTTATTTGCTACGTAGAATCGGACAGAAGCCCTCGAGTAAAGTGCCGAATAGCTGCAACCAGAATACTATAAACCGGATATGAAAAGACGCCGTTACCTGCCATTCCTGATACTCGCCTATGCAGTGCTAGCTCTGGCGCCATGGTGGTGGCTGGATTCTTCACAGTCCTCCGCCTCCATCACCGAGACCCCATTCACAGAATCTACCCTCGGGGCGGCAGGTAATGAGCCCATTCAACCCATTCCGCAGCGTGTTGAGTTAAATAAAGACAAGGTTGCCCTGGGCGAGCGTCTATTTCACGATTACAGGTTTTCGCCCGACGGTAGCATGGCCTGCGTAACCTGCCATATTTTCAAAAAAGGGGGTACAGACAACCAGTCTCACTCTCCTAAAGTAGACGGCAAACCCACCGCCGTAAATACCTTGACGATATTTAACTCCAGTCTCAATTTCAGGCTGCATTGGAACGGGGAGTTTGCCCGCCTCGAAGACCAGATTGACAGGGTGCTCAAAGTCAGCTTAAAGACCACCTGGCAGGAAATCATCCCTAAACTTAAACAAGACCCCAACTACGTCGCCGAATTTTCCAGAATCTATCGCGATGGCATGCAAATTTCCACCATCAAGGACGCCATAGTAACTTACGAGCGGTCTCTTATCACCCCTAACTCCCGTTTCGATAGATATCTGCGAGGCGACCAACAGGCGATTACGGAACAGGAAAAACGTGGCTATTATCTATTCAAATCCTACGGCTGTGTCGCCTGCCATCAGGGCGTCAATGTGGGCGGAAACATGTTTCAGAAATTCGGCGTGATGAACGGTTACTTTGCCGACCGCGGAAATATCACGGAGGCAGATCTGGGCCGCTTCAATATCACTCAGCAGGAGGAAGACCGGCACCGGTTTCGTGTCGCCAGCCTGCGTAACGTGGCGCTCACCGCACCTTACTTCCATGACGGTTCGGCGCAGACCTTAGAGGATGCCATCAAGGTTATGGCCCGTTATCAATTAGGACGGCCCATTCCGCACCAGGATATCGAATACATCATCGCCTTTCTGAACACCTTGACCGGTCAATATAAAGGGAAATCCCTTTCCGACTATGAGTAACTTTCTTTCCAAGTTCAGCGCTGCGCTAGTAGTACGCGTTTTTCTGGGCCTGGCTGCCATTTCGCTGTTATCCTTTTTATACGTGCAAACACAATCGTTCAATCAACAGCAGCATAACAGAATCGTCGCCAATCTCAGCCAGTTCAAACAGCTCGACGCCACCCTCAATCAGGATGTCATCGAATCGCGCTCACACCTGCTCAATAACTACGACCCTATCGTCCGCAGCCTGACGCGGTTGCACGCCATCACTAATGATTTCGTCACCGGTCCCTCCAGTATCTATCATCGGGGGCAGACGGACATAGACGCACAGATAGATGCGCTGAACGATATGGTAAGAGAGAAGGAGGGTTTTGTAGAGCGCTTTAAGTCGCACAACGCCATCCTCAACAATTCACTGAAATATTTCCCGGTGGTCACCGCTGAGCTGATCAACCTTGTCAGGGCATCAAAGGGCGGCGATGATTTGACCCTGCTGCTCGGCAAGCTATTAACCGACGTGCTCATTTACAATCTCACCGCAAGCCCGGAGCTTAAACAACAAATCGGCCGCTCCCTGGACAGCCTGGCGGGCAAACGCGACTCGGTCTCACCGGAAGTGCTCAGCAGCCTTGACATCCTGATTTCGCATGCACGTACCATTCTGGTCAACAAGGGCGAAGTAGACGGCTTGGTGGCCGGAATCATACACGCGCCTAGCGCCCAGGCCGCCGACAAACTTATTCGGTCTTACCAAGCCTACGTCAACCAAAGCATGCGGCGCGTCAGTGTGTATCGCTTCTACCTCTACCTGTTTTCGATTACGTTGCTCGCCTATATCATCCACATCCTGTTTAAACTTAGATATACCGCCGATGAACTGGCCGACGATATTATGGAGCGTAAACAGGCGGAGGCGGCGCTATTCCGCGAAAAGGAACGTGCTCAGGTTACGCTCGAATCCATCGGCGACGCCGTGATCACCACCGATACGGCGGGGCATGTCGAATACCTTAATCCTGTGGCGGAGTCACTCACCGGCTGGACTGGCCCGGAGGCGCGCGGCCTGCCTCTGCAGCAGGTGTTTCATGTCCTTAATGAGCTTACCCGTGAAACAGTCGCCAACCCGGTCGAAAGCGTGATACAGGAAGGCAAAACCATAACCCCCAGCGGGCACGCCGTGCTGGTGCAGAAGAGCGGCGGAGAGTTTTCCATCGAGAAATCCGCGGCGCCCATACGCGATCGTGACGGCGCCGTCGTCGGCGTCGTGCTGGTGTTCCGCGATGTCAGCCATTCGCGCAGGATGGCCGCGCAACTCCAACATCAGGCAAGCCACGACGCCTTGACCGGGCTTATCAACCGGCGGGAGTTCGAGCGCCGTCTGGCCAGAGCGCTTGCAAGCGTGGACAAGCTGCACACCCAACACGCGCTGCTCTATCTTGATCTCGACCAGTTCAAAATCGTCAATGACACATGCGGGCACATCGCCGGTGACGACCTGTTGCGCCAGATCACCAGCCTCCTGCAGATACGCCTGCGTGAGCGGGATACCTTGGCGCGCCTCGGCGGTGACGAATTCGGCGTGTTGCTGGAACATTGCCCTCCCGAACAGGCGGCCCGTATCGCCGACGAATTGCGCCAGACAGTGAAAGATTTCTATTTTGTCTGGCAGGAAAAGGCCTTCACGATGGGCGTCAGCATCGGCTTGGTGAGCTTCTGTGATGCGACCCTGTCGCTGGCGGAGATTTTAAGCTCAGCCGATACCGCCTGTTATATCGCCAAGGACAAAGGCCGCAACCGGGTGCATGCCTATCATCCCGAAGACAGCGAGCTTGCCCTGCGTCATGTTGAAATGGAATGGGTGGGGCGTATCCACAAGGCCTTTGAAGAAAATCGTTTTCAGCTCTATTCGCAAGAAATCATCTCCCTCCATTCTGCCAACGGAACACCCGGCGACCATGCGGAACTATTGATCCGTATGCTCGATGAGGAAGGGAGCCTGGCGCCGCCGATGGCGTTTATTCCGGCGGCGGAACGTTATAATCTCATGCCGGCCATAGACCGCTGGGTGGTGCGTACCGCCTTCGCCCATTACGCCCGACTACATGCGGCTCACGAACCCGGCGATGAGCAAATGATTATCCGCTGGACCATCAACCTGTCCGGTACATCACTGAGCGATGAGCATTTTCCCCAGTTCGTACAGGAGCAGTTTTTACTCTTTGGGGTGCCTTATCAGGCGATCTGTTTTGAGATCACCGAAACCGCGGCGATTTCCAATCTCGGCAAGGCCGTGCACTTTATACAGGAATTACGGAAATTGGGTTGCAGCTTCTCGCTGGATGATTTCGGCATCGGCCTGTCTTCGTTTGCCTACCTGAAACACCTTCCGGTGGACTATTTGAAGATAGACGGCAGTTTCATCAAGGATATGGCTCACGACCCGATAGACCGTGCGATGGTTGAAGCGATCAACAATATCGGCCATGTAATGGGAATACAGACCATCGCCGAGTTCGTCGAAAACAAGGAAACCCTGGCCATGCTAAAGCAGATCGGGGTAGATCATGCCCAAGGCTACGGTATAGCTAAACCACAGCCGTTTGATACCATCACTCACTACCAACTGGTGAGCGAGGCGTCTTGAGTATTATGGGCTGGGACTGGTTATCTCATAAAGACAGGAATAATAATCGCCGCCAATAGCCCCAGTATGGGTAGCAAAAGAAAAAGAATAAGCATCCATATTGCTTCCTTTCTAAACATTTTAAAAACATCCCGTGTCTGTGCTGCTTATGCCCGCTCCACATATTCACCCGTACCGGTGTTGATTTTGATACGGTCGCCCACGCCGATGAATTGCGGCACCAGGATGCTTAGCCCCGTCTCTAATGTTGCCGGTTTGTAGGAGCTGGTCGCGCTATGTACAAGTACCTGAAGTTCGCTAAGATAATAATATTGTCGATACGCGCTTCCTCTCCCAAAGAGGCAGGATGGAGTCAAGCGTCTATTGGCCACGGGCTGTTATCCCTAATCCTCGCAACAGTGATTTTCGCGCCAGTACCAGGCTTGGCCGCTGGTGCTGCTGTGGAAACCATGATCGTCGAAATCTTCGTGAACGGAGGTAGCGACACAGCGAATCCCGGAACCACATGCCTAAAGCTCTCCAGCCCTGTGTCTCCACAATGCACTTCAGGGCTCGTCGCGATACCCAATAGTAACAGCAAGTTGCTTGCTGCTGCGTTAACTGCGAAAGCAACCAGAACTAATTCTTGGTTTTATTACGACGACGCCGGAGTAACACAGCATTGCCCGGGTTTGGTATTTATTCCTTGCAGTGTTATTTCCATTTCTGTGAAGTAGTGAGTCAATGTCGCTGAAGGGTAGGTTTTCGTCGGCATGTGTAGCAGCAGTTCTGCTTCATCTGGGGAAGTAGTAATAACGATCTACCACCCTAAGGCCTCACGTGAAAATAAGTTGATCAAGTTTTCTTGCGTAGCGGCAGGAGTGTGTAGTTCCAGTCGCCATGAAACTTGGCCAACTTGAGATTGAGTCCGCTTAGTTCGGCGTCGGTGATCTTGAGGCCGATCGGATAGGTGCCTCGATCCAGTTCGGCGCGGATTTTCAATCCGGCCTGCGTTGTTGTGTTCGCAATCAGATTGATGATGACGTCGTGACTCACCAAAGGCCGCCCCCGCCAATTCTGGGTGATGTGGCAGAACATGCGATGCTCGATCTTGTTCCACTTGCTGGTTCCCGGCGGGAAGTGGCACACGTGGATCGGCATGCCCAGGCGCACCGCCAATCCTTGCAGCGCCACCTTCCACAAGCGGCTCCGGCTGCCGTTGCTGCCACCGCCGCCGGCCGTGATCAATAGTTCCTTGGCATCCGGGTATCGCTTGGCACCCATCTTCTTCCACCATCGGCCAATGGCTTGCACGGCGAACTGCGCCGTGTCGTGATCGATGCCCACGCTCACCCAGCCCTCGTTCTTGCTCAGATCGAACACCCCGTAGGGAATGACCTTGACCAGTTGCGGGTCCGGGAAGTCGTGCACGTCCACCTCTTCGGGCTCGCCCTTGGGCTGCCACTCGCGCCCGCCGTTCTTGAACTGGCCTACGAGTTCTTTCTTCTTCGTGTCCACCGAGATCACCGGCTGACCGCGCTGCTGAAGCCGCTGGACCATCGTGTTGATATGCTCGAACTGAGCATTGCGATCCGGATGCGTTGCTCCTTCCTTCGTCTTGCGATGGCTCTGCAAGCTGTAGCCAGCCGCCCTCAGTAATGCGCCCGCCGTCCACGCCCCGATGGGGTGCGCCTGCCGCGTCAATTCCTCTGCCAAGCGGGCGGTGCTCTTGCACGTCCAACGCAACGCCGGCTGCGGATCTCCACGGCTCACCGGCCCGCATCCGCCACAGCCTTAGGATTATTCTTGCGCGCCTCCAACCCGGCAACGCCCTTGCGGCCGCCTCCTTTTCCGGCGCAGGCCCGCATCCGCCACAGCCTTAGGATTCTTCTTGCGCGCCTCCAACTCGGCCATGCCCTTGCGGATCGTGTTGCGTGACATGCCGGTCGCATCGCTCACCGCGCTCAAACCACCCCAGCCATAGGTCTGTGCTTCCGTCGCCGCCCATTGCCGGCGCATCCGTTCATCCATCAATGGCGCAAGAGAACGGTATCGTGATTTGATCTGCCGGATTGCGGATGCGACATGCATCTACGCTTTAGACCACAGCGCACAATATTGGTCAAGTTATTTTCACGTGACGCCTAAGAGCATCTAACAAAATGAACAAACTACCTTTACAATGCCGCGCATCTTACTGTCTGGAGGGACAAAGATGCCGCGCCAACGGGTGGATGACGAGCTATGGTCAATAATCGAACCCCTACTGCCGCCCACCAAGCAGCGGCGCAAGCGATATCCGGGCCGCAAGCCACTGGCGTACCGGCAGGTACTGACGGGGATTCTGTTTGTGTTGAGGTCGGGTATTCCGTGGGAGATGCTGCCACAGGAGATGGGTTGTGGATCGGGCATGACCTGTTGGCGGCGGCTGCGTGCCTGGCAGAAAGCCGGCGTATGGGACCGGCTGCACGCGGTCCTATTGGCCAAGTTACGCGCGGCGGACCGGATCGATTTCTCCCGCGCCGTGGCTGACTCGTCTTCGATACGTGCCGTGCACGGGGGAAAAAAACGGGACCGAACCCTACCGATCGCCGTAAAGCCGGGAGTAAACACCACCTCCTCACGGACGCGCAAGGCATTCCGCTGAATGTTATTCTGACCGAAGCCAATCGCAATGACCTCACGCAGCTGCGGCCGCTGGTGGATGGCATCCCTCCGATTCGCGGCAAGCGCGGCGTGGCGAAGCGTAAACCCGACTTGATCCAGGCAGACCGGGGTTACGATTCCGAACCCCATCGTCAAGCGTTGGTCGAGCGCGGCATCGCCCCCCAGATCGCAAAGCGACGTACCGAACACGGCAGCGGCCTGGGCAAGACACGCTGGGTGGTGGAACGCACCCTTGCTTGGCTGCATCAGTTTCGTCGCCTTCGTGTTCGTTACGAGAAGCTGGCCTATATCCATGAGGCATTCCTCGCTATCGGCTGCGCATTGATCTGTTGGCGCTTTCTCAAGACAGCATGAGAACTCATTTTGTTAGACGCGCTAAGGATAGAGCTATTTTATGGGGTATCCGAACTCTATGCCTCGACGGAATAGTTTTGCGGCGAGTTTTTGCCTGACCATATGTACAGCAAATTTCCCCAGTAGCCTAGTCCGCCTGCTCGCATCGCGAGCCTGCCAGATTTTGTAAGCGGGAAGTACAGAATCACAGATGAAATTCACCCACTGTGCACTGATAGCCGCGACCGTGTAGTCACGAGCCCGGCGGGCGCCGTGCTCGATCATGTTCCGGTAAAGTACCGGGTCGGTTTTTAGCCGTTGAATAGCCGCACAAACATTATCCATATTATGTACGGGGATATAATCGAGTTCACTGTTCCGAATTCCTGCAAATGCCGGCTCGTTGCTCAACAACGCCGGGACGCCTGCAAGCCAGGCATTATAGAGCTTGGTGGCAGGCTTGTGCCGGAACATGAGCGGCAGTTCGTCACGATAGGCCAGTAGAACGTCAATATCAGAGTAGTCATACCAAGCTTTGGTTCGAATTTCAAAGCTGACTCCGAGTTTCTGTAGTGCATCACGCAACTCCGAACCTCGAAACCAATTTGGCGCCGCTGAGTCCCGCCCCAAGTAACCGACAGTTTTGAGCATATTGCCTCTGCCTGGATTGCGGGACACAAGGCCCGGCTGAGGCCAGTGCCGCAGATAGTGTCGCTCAGGAGTATCCGGCAACAAGTTATTTTGCCTTACCTCTTGTTGACAAATATAGAGTGGCGGGCGATCTGCGCGGATGCCAACGACAAAACTTCGGTAAGCCCCACCAAAAAAGTCATTCAAGTCGTCTCGATGGGCTATGCAAATCTTTCCGGGAATGAAATGGTCAGAAAACCTACAAAAGATTCCCAAGGCAGCCAACGGTTCGCGCACTCGCAGGAATGTCTGGGCAATCCAAACGTCAACTCCGCTACGGAATTCTTCGGGATGCTGATCCACGAATGCGGTGTTTTTAGCCTCGATAGAGCGCCACTTGGAAAAAGCTTTTCGGCTCACAAAATAAATGTCCATAACCCAGACTCTCCAGAACCTATATCAGAATGGGCTGGGGATTGCTTACCCCGTCTGACGACATTCGAAGCTACCCTTATTCTATTATCGGATCGAAGGCAATTTTTCTTCCGTGCCTGTATGCTTCATCAAAAATTCGCAGTGTGGCCTCGGCACCCTATTCCTGCTATACCCTGCGCTTACTCGGATATCGAAAGCCGCCCAATCAGGCTGAATATGTTTTTGTCAGAAAATCCGAATACGCATTCTTGATTCCGTCAACCAATGCAATCCGTGCTTGCCAACCCAGTGAGGCCATGCGTGAAACATCCAGCAGCTTGCGCGGCGTTCCGTCGGGCTTTGAACTATCAAATTCAATCTCGCCTTCAAATCCGACGACTTGCATAACTGTCTCCGCCAACCCGCGAATCGTGACATCAGTTCCGGTGCCGACGTTGAAAATACCGTCCGAAATCCCTTGCTCCATCAGAAACACGCAGGCATCGGCCATGTCGTCCACATGTAAAAATTCCCGCATAGGCTTGCCGGAACCCCAAACCATGAGTTTCTTGTCCCCGCGCACCTTGGCCTCATGGGCCTTGCGAATCAACGCCGACAAAACATGGCTGTTGTTCAGGTCATAGTTATCATTTGGCCCATACAAGTTGGTCGGCATCACACTGATGTACTGAGTGCCATACTGGCGGTTGTAACTTTCGCAGAGCTTGATTCCCGCAATCTTTGCTATGGCATAGGGTTCGTTGGTCTCCTCCAGCGGCCCGGTGAGTAAATACTCTTCCTTGATGGGTTGCGGGCAATCTCGTGGATAAATACAACTGGAAGCGGTAAAAAGCATACGCTTTACTCCAGCTTGGTAAGCTGAACTAATTACATTGGCCTGAACCATAATGGTAATCCCCCCATTTTTAAGTGGTGCCTAAAGTAGAGTTCAGGCCACCAGGGCCAACTTCTGTTTTGGGGTGATGCCTCCCAGAGCCCTGTTCGGCCGTTCGTGATTGTAGGTCCAAAGCCAGCGGGTGGCAAACGCCTGCACCTCGGCGATGGAGTCAAAGTAGGTAATGCGCGAGCCAGTCGTAGCGCACAGTGCGGTTGTAGCGCTCGACATAGGCGTTTTGTTGGGGCTTGCCTGGCTGGATGTATTCGATGCGGATCGAGCGTCGCTGCGCCCAAGCCAGCAGGGCGCCACTGATGTATTCCGGGCCGTTGTCACAGCGGATCACCTTGGGGCATCCGCGCCACTCCATGATCTGTTCCAGGGTCCCTCTGACCTTTCACAACCGGGTCGGCCTCTATGATTTCGAGAACGACATTGGACGGCAGCTCGACCGAGATCAGCCTGTTGTCGTAGAGCTTGGCCTGTATCTCCGTGTTGGGGAGCAGGTATCCCATCTCTTTTTCGAGGAATCCGCGCGACACGCTCAAGGGTTCGTAGCTCTCGTTATCCAGAAATACCAGCGCGTCGCCGTCCTCGTAGGAATAGAGCATCTTGCGCGTTTCGAGTTCGACTTCGTCCACCTTGTCCTCAGCGCGGAATCGTTCGTTGAGTTTGGTGCCGGTCTCGATGTCTTTCATCTCCACCTGGGCAAAGGCCCCGCCCCGGCCGGTCTTGACGTGTTCTACCTTGATAACCCGCCAAAGCCGCTTCTGGTAGTTTAATAGCGTGTTGGGACGTATGGATGAGGCGCCGATTTTCATGCGCAGGCTCTTTTGATTGGAGTACGATGATTATAAACCGTGCCGTTAGGATTGAGCCATTACCAGTTGTCTTTCATGCCGAAAAGTCAGTTCTAAGATTAAAAATACATTATTAAATTCAATATATTATTAAACGTACTTAATGTGCATTATAATGTCAGGATGAAAAAAGCCAGCGCCCATTTCGATGCCAAGGGCTTTCTCAAAACCCTGACCGGCCGCCCCGGGGTCTACCGCATGCAGGACGCCAAGGGTGAAGTGCTTTATGTCGGCAAGGCGCGCAACCTCAAGAAGCGTGTGACGAGTTATTTTCGCTCATCCGGTGACTCCAAGACGCAGGCGATGGTCGCGCAGATCCGCGCTATCGAGGTGACAGTCACGCACACCGAGACCGAGGCGTTGATCCTGGAAAACACCCTGATTAAGGAGCTGCAACCCCGCTATAACGTACTGCTGCGCGATGACAAGAGTTATCCGTTTATTTATCTCTCCAGCGCTGATGACTTCCCGCGTTTGTCATTGCACCGCGGCGCCAAGCGGGCCAAAGGCCGTTACTTCGGTCCTTACCCCAGCGCGAGCGCGGCGCGCGAGAGCCTGCATCTGCTGCAAAAGGTGTTTCCCGTCCGCCAGTGCGAGGATGTCTTTTTCAAGAATCGCTCGCGTCCCTGTTTGCAGTACCAGATCAAACGCTGCACCGCGCCCTGCGTGGGGCTGGTGGACAAGGAGACCTATCAGCAGGACGTGCAGCATGCGGTGATGTTTCTGGAGGGAAAAAGCCACCAGCTCACCGATGATCTGGCCGCTCGCATGGAGTCCGCCGCAGCATAACTCGATTTCGAGCGCGCCGCCCACTACCGTGACCAGATCGCCATGCTGCGGAGGGTGCAGGAGCATCAATATGTCAGCGGCGAGAGGGGAGACCTCGATGTGATCGCCTGCGCAGTCCGCAATGGCGTGGCGTGCGTGCAGGTGTTTTATGTTCGCGCAGGACGTAACCTCGGCAACAAATCTTTTTTCCCGCGCGTACCCGCGGGCGCCGGCGCGGCTGAGGTGCTGAGCGCCTTTATTTCGCAATATTATCTGGCCGATCCCGCGCGGGACGGAGAGCCGGCCAACGTCAAAGAGATCCCCAGCGAGATTCTGATCAATCTCCCGCTGGATGAGCAGGGGCTGTTACAGCAAGGTCTGGCGGCTCAAGCGGGCCACAAGGTGACGATTACGCACGCGGTACGCGGCGAGCGGGCGCGCTGGGTGCAAATGGCGGTTGCCAACGCCGGGCATGCCTTGGCCTTTGAACTCTCTAACAAGGGCACAATCCGCCAGCGACTGGAGGAGTTGAAGGCCGCGTTGGATCTCGATGCGACGCCACAGCGGCTGGAATGCTTCGACATCAGTCATACCATGGGCGAGGCGACGGTAGCCTCCTGCGTGGTGTTTGACGGCAACGGCCCGCTGAAATCCGATTATCGCCGCTTTAACATCCAGGACATCACCCCAGGCGATGATTACGCCGCCCTGCGGCAGGCCCTGTCGCGACGCTATACACGGCTCCAGCAGGGCGAGGGCAAAATCCCCGATGTGCTGTTGATAGACGGCGGCAAGGGCCAGGTCGCCCAGGCGGAACAGGTGTTGGAGGAGTTACAGGTCACAGGCGTTACGCTAGCCGGTGTGGCCAAGGGGCCCGGGCGCAGGGCGGGGTTGGAGAGCCTGTTCTTGTCCGCCACCGGCGCGCCCGTTATACTGCCCGAGAACTCCCCGGCCTTGCACCTGATACAACAGATTCGAGACGAGGCCCACCGCTTCGCCATCACCGGCCACCGGCAACGCCGCGCCAAGGCCCGCACAACCTCCACGCTGGAGGGGATACCCGGCATGGGGCCACGCCGCCGCCAGATGTTGCTCAGCCATTTCGGCGGGCTGCACGAGGTGGCGCGGGCCGGGGTCGAGGATCTCACCCAGGTTCAGGGCATCAGCCGCGAAATCGCCCAGAGGATTTATGACAGCTTTCACAGCGACTAAGAACTTATCCATAAATAATTTACCGCAGAGGACGCAGAGGAATACCCTCAAGAAGGGTTTGTTTCTCCTTCGCGCCCTCTGCGGTGAAACCTTTTCACCGCAAGGGACACAGGGAAACTATTTATGGATATGCTCTAAATCGGTTCGTCACGAAACATGTTAGACAGCAGCCGTGAAAGGACAGAAGGCGCCCGACTCGTCTCGTTGATGGGCATTCCTAATCTGCTGACGCTGCTGCGTATCGGTCTGGTGCCGATCTTTGTGCTGGTCTTTTATCTGCCGTTTAAGTCCGCCCATATCGCCACGGCAGCGATATTCGCGCTCGCAGCCGTCACCGACTGGCTAGACGGGTTTCTGGCCCGTAAGCTCGGCCAGGTCTCCGCCTTGGGCGCCTTTCTCGACCCGGTCGCCGACAAACTGATGGTCGCCGTAGCCTTGGTCTTGCTGGTACAGACCCATCCCACCGCCTGGTTTGCGCTGCCTGCAGCGGTTATCGTAGGCCGCGAGATCATCATCTCCGGTCTTCGAGAATGGATGGCGGAGATCGGCAAACGCACCTCGGTGGCCGTGTCCATCATGGGCAAGTTCAAGACCGGCAGCCAAATGCTGGCCCTGATATTGTTACTGTACCGGGAGCCGGTTGCAGGCCTACCCATCACGGCAATAGGGTTTGCCCTGCTCTACCTCGCCGCAGGCCTTACCCTCTGGTCCATGGTCATCTATCTGCGCGCGGCATGGCCGGGTTTGGTCTCCAAGTAATCAAAATGTTGCGATAAGGTGGTACTCCCCGCTACAATAGCCGACTTCTGTGATGCGGGAATAGCTCAGCGGTAGAGCACAACCTTGCCAAGGTTGGGGTCGCGAGTTCGAATCTCGTTTCCCGCTCCATAAATAACTTTAAAGAGGGTGGCCGTAGCCCTGGCCTTACGAGTCACGGCTGGGTGGCAGAGTGGTTATGCAGCGGCCTGCAAAGCCGTGTACGTCGGTTCGATTCCGGCCCTAGCCTCCAATATAATCAAATAGTTACGTTGCTATTGTAATCTATTTTATAGATTATTGAGGAAGGCTCCTCTCTACTCTCTCAAGCAATCCCACCAACTCTCCCGCCCGGGTGGCGAAACTGGTAGACGCAAGGGACTTAAAATCCCTCGGCCTAAACAGCCATGCCGGTTCGAGTCCGGCCCCGGGCACCAACAGTCAACACTAACCTCACACGCATCACCTCAAATAAGGTGGTGGAGGATTCGTCCTGTCACTCATCATGTAGGTTCGAGTGCCGTGCCAAATCCTCTGCATGTCCGCCATTTCAAGAGACTCCTTTTCATGCTGCAACTAGCTTCTTTTGTCATAGCAGATTATCTTGATTCTTCTGTCTCATAGAATCTTATTCCAAATTTAATCTTCGGTTTACCCTGAGTTTTGCGATGCAGGTTGGTATCGCGCAGCGAGTAAATACAGCCGCAATATTCCTGTTGATAAAAATGTTCTGCTTTAGAGATTTCTATGGTGCGGGCGCTGCCACCGCCCTTGCGCCAGTTGAAGGTCCAGTAGGACAAATCTTCATGTCGTGCGGCGGCGCGTTCTCCGCTGTGGTTAATTTGGTCCATGTCCTTCCAGCGCGAGATACCCAGCGAGCTGGTGAAAATCTTGAACCCATGCTCGACGGCGTATAACGCGGAACGTTCAAAACGCATGTCGAAACACCGGGTGCAGCGTTCGCCGCGTTCGGGCTCATATTCCAGACCTTTAATGCGGGCAAACCAGTTGTCGGTGTCGTAATCGAGGTCCACAAACAGCACGCCCAGTTTCTCGGCGTAGCGCTTGTTTTCTGATTTTCGTAGCTCGTATTCGTGTTTTGGATGGATGTTGGGATTGTAAAACAGGATCGTGTAATCTATCCCGGAGCGTTTCATTTCGCTCATGATGTCGGCGGCGCACGGCGCGCAGCAGGAGTGTAGCAAGACCCGCTGCTCTCCATCGGGCAGCGGCAGGGAAGGGCGATCAGAATTCGTTGCCGGGTTCATGTTAAGCTCCATGTATGGATATTATAGCCTCGTTCAAATATAACACCAGACCATGACGCTCACTGAACTTCGCTACATCGTTGCGGTGGCGCGCGAGCGGCACTTTGGCCGCGCCGCGCAGGCATGTTTTGTCAGTCAGCCGACTTTAAGCGTGGCGATACGCAAGCTGGAAGAAGAGCTGGGGGTGGCGCTGTTTGAGCGCGGCACGAACGAGGTGACGCTCACCCCCGTCGGGGAGCGTATCGTCGCGCAGGCCCAACGTGTCCTGGAGCAGACCGCAGCCATCAGGGAGATCGCCCAAGAGGGAAAAGACCCGCTGGCGGGACCTCTGCGTCTCGGCGTTATCTACACCATAGGGCCTTACCTCTTGCCGCATTTGATACCGCTGTTGCACAAACGCGCGCCGCGCATGCCGTTGCTGATCGAAGAAAATTATACAGCACGGTTGAGTGAGTTATTGAAGGAAGGGGTGCTGGATGTGATTGTCATCTCATTGCCCTTTGATGAGCCAGGCGTGGTGACACAGGCGCTCTACGACGAGCCGTTTAAGGTGGTGCTGCCGTATAATCACGAGTGGAAAAAGCTGAAAGCGATCAAGGCCAAGGAACTGGCCAAGGAGAACCTGTTGCTGCTTGGCGCCGGGCATTGCTTTCGCGACCAGGTGTTGATGGTCTGCCCGGAGCTCAACCGCTCCAGTGCGGTGGGCAGCCTGCAGCGCACTCTGGAAGGCGGCTCATTGGAAACGATACGCCACATGGTCGCCTCCGGCGCGGGGATCACCGTGCTGCCTTGCACCTCGGTGCTTTCCCATCAGGCGGAAGACAAGCTCCTCGCGGTGCGTCCGTTTGCCGATCCCGTCCCCAAGCGGCGCATTGCACTGGCCTGGCGCAACAGTTTTCCCCGCCCCCAGGCGATTGCGACGCTGCGTGAGGCGTTGCATGCCTGTCCGTTACCGTGTGTGAACTTCCTCGACCTTGCTCCCGTCCAACCTAAAATCTGAATTGGCTGCAAGGTTTATATGATAGCTAAAAACTATCAATATATTAAATATAATCAATTAGATTTATTAACTACCAACCCCTATTATTCTCCCTGTATCACGAAGCAAGTGATGAATGTAACCTAACAGAGGAGATAGATTATGAAGACCAACGAGTCAATTACCGTTAAAAATATCGAGGCCGCCTTTGCCGGCGAATCAATGGCGCATATCAAGTATCTGTATTTCGCCGGGATCGCTCGCGCCGCGGGTGATGCGGAAACCGCCAAGGTCTTTGAAGAGACCGCGGCCCAGGAAGTCCAGCATGCCTTCGGCCACTTGGATCTGCTTTACCCAAAAACCGATATGAACGTGGCGCGTTGCTTGGAGATGGCTATCGAAGGTGAAACCTACGAGTATACCGAGATGTATCCCAACTTCCGGCACACGGCGATACAGGAAGGCAACGCGGCGGCGATAGCGGAGTACGACGAGCAGATCGCCGAGTCCAAGGAGCACGCCGAGCGGTTCAAGGCCACACTGGAAAAGGCCGCCAAGCGTTTCGCGGCGCTCGCCAAGGTTGAGGAGCGTCACGCCAACACCTATCGCGCGACGCTTGCCAAGGTAGCGGCTTAACTCAGGTCAATATAAGGAGATGACGATGAAGAAATGGCAATGTGTAGTCTGCGGTTTTATCTATGACGAAGTAGCCGGCTTGCCGGAAGAAGGCATCACCCCCGGCACCCGCTGGGAGAGTATCCCGGATGACTGGGCGTGCCCCGACTGCGGAGTGGCCAAGGCCGACTTCGAAATGGTAGCCATCGCGGATGTCGCGTAACAGCAGCTTGGAGTAGGGGAGGGCTAGACCTCCCCTTACTCTTTTTAACCCCGACTATCACCGGAAAATAACAACATGAATCCGATCACCATCATAGGCAGCGGACTTGCGGGCTACACGCTTGCCCGGGAGTTCAGGAAGCTCGATAAAGATACCCCACTCGCCATCATCACCGCCGACGATGGACGCTTCTATTCCAAGCCGATGCTCTCCAACGCCTTTGTCAGCGGCAAGACGGCGGAACAGCTCGCCATGAACAGCGCGGTGCAGATGGCCGCTCAACTTAACGCAACCATCCTGTCTAACAAGCGCGTCAGCGCCATGGATACTGCGCAACGCACGATTGTCTTGGATGGAGAGACGTTGCAGTATTCCAAACTCATGCTTGCGCTGGGCGCCGACCCCATTCGCGCGGAATTGAAAGGCGATGCCGCCGATCAGGTGTTGTCGGTGAATGATCTGCAGGATTACGCGTATTTTCGTCGGGCGCTGACAGGCGCTAAAAACGTCGCCATCATCGGCGCCGGACTGATTGGATGCGAGTTTGCCAACGATTTGGTGACCGGCGGCTACCATGTGGAGGTTATTGATCCCGGCACTCTGCCGCTGAGGCGTTTGCTGCCCCAGGCTGTGTCCGAGGCTATGCGCGACGGTCTTTCCAAAATGGGTGTGGCCTGGCACTTCGGCAAAGGCGCCGTGGCCGTCAATCGCGCGGGCCAAGGTTATGATATCGAATTGTCCGATGGCGGCAAGCTGCATGCCGACGTCGTCCTCTCGGCTATTGGCTTGAGGCCACGCACCTCACTGGCGCAAGCGGCCGGGATCAAGGTCAACCGCGGAATAGTTACCGGCCGCATGCTAAAAACCAGCGCCGAGAATGTCTATGCGTTAGGAGATTGCGCAGAAGTGGAGGGATTGGTGCTGCCGTTCGTCATGCCCATCATGCACGCGGCACGCGCGCTCGCCAAGACCTTGAGCGGTGAAGTTACTCAAGTCATCTATCCCGCCATGCCGGTCGTCATCAAGACACCCGCTTGCCCGGTCGTGGTGTCGCCACCTCCGGCGAACACGCCGTGTGAATGGCAAATCACCAAGACAGAGGAGGGCGTCAAGGCCCTGTGCCAAGATGCGACAGGCAAGCTGCTCGGCTTTGCCTTGGCAGGAAAAGCGACCACTGAGAAGATGGCTTTGACCTCACAGCTACCCTCCCTACTGGCCTAGGACATAGGCTTGACGAGACTTGGTTTTCAGGTAATATGATAATGTTAATGTCATTAACATATGTGAGGATAACGCTATGTCGAGCACCGAAAGATTAGTCGTCCTGCTGACCCGCAAGGAAAAGGCCTCTATTGCCGCAAAGGCAAAGAGCGCCAAGCTCACAATGGGTGAATTCGTACGCCGCGCCACCGGGACGTACGACCCCAGCGAAGACGGTTCATTGCTGGAAGGGCTCATCACCCAGGTTGAAAAATCCACGGCACAGGCCAACAAAGCCCTTGATGGGGCGCTAAAGGCTATCGCCGAATCAAACAAAAGAATCGCAGGCCGGCAGCAAGTAGCCCGTGCCAAGCGTACCGTGAAAAAGGCCGCCTAGATGGCGATCAGCGACAAGCTTTGGAACGCCCTAACCACTGTTATAAAGATGAACGACAAGGTTGTCGGGTTGGCAGAGCAGGTTAAGGGGCAACAATTGAAGATCGAAGACCTCACCGCCCGCGTAATACGTCTTGAGACGGCACTGGAAATCGCAATTGCCGCACAAGGCCGGAGATTGGTTGAAAAAAGATAGATAGCCTGTACGAGGGCCTATGCCGCATTTCTCGTTCGCTGATTTAACATAATATAGATTATACGAACTATAGACAGGCCGCTTCCTAGGGTGCGTTGAGAAGTAACACGGTATAGCTCAACTACCTTGATCTATTGCTATACTGGAAATTAAGGAGCTGACTATGACCGAAAACATCGAAAATCTGATTTTAGAGCACCTTCGAGCTATCCGTAACGACGTGGGCCCACTGTCATCAAAAATTGACAGTCTTACGCTGCGAGTCGGATCATTAGAGGAGCATGTAGCCGGATTGCGTCGTGATATAGCCTTAATCCACAATGACATCGCAAACACACACCAAAGGTTAGACCACCATGAGCAACGGTTAGACCGCATCGAGAAACGGCTTGCTCTGGCTAGTTAAGTTAAATATATATTATTAATTAAATCAGTTATTTATTTAATTATTTTAAATAACTTTATAAAATTACTGGTGGTAGCCGCCGCTACCTCATCCACTGACAAATTACGCAGTTTGGCAATCTGTGCGGCTACAAAACGCACATAAGCGGGTTGATTGGTCCTGCCGCGAAACGGAATCGGCGCGAGGTAGGGAGAGTCGGTTTCTATCAGGAGACGATCCAAAGGCACACGCGCGGCGACGTCGTGCAGAACCGTTGCTTTGGGGAAGGTCACGATGCCGGAAAATGAGATGTAGAAATTAAGGTCCAGCGCCTGACGAGCGGTTTCCCAGTCTTCAGTGAAGCAGTGCATCACCCCGCCAATCTCATGGGCGCCCTCCTCCTTCATGATTTTCAAGGTGTCTTCCTTGGCCTCACGGGTATGGATGATGAGAGGTTTGCCGCATTGTTTAGCGGCGCGGATGTGGGTGCGAAAACGTTCATGCTGCCAGGTGAGATCGCCCTTGCAGTGGAAATAATCGAGGCCGGTCTCGCCGATGGCGACAATGCGTGGATCTTGCGCGAGATGGACTAATTCTGCGACGCTGGGTTCGCAGCAATCTTGATCCGTCGGATGCACGCCGACCGAGGCATAGACGTTATCGAAGCGCTGTGCGAGATCGAGTACGCCGGGAAAATTTTCCAGGTTGATGCACACGCAGAGCATGTGCGTGACTCCCGCGCGGCCGGCGCTTCCAATCGCGCCGCTGATGTCACCATTATAAGCGGTAAGATCGAGGCGGTCGAGATGACAGTGGGAGTCAACCAGCATTGAATATTACATCGTGAGGGTTTCGCGTTCGCCCTGCAGCATACCCGCGAGATGGCCTTCGATCTTGTTACGCGCAGCGCCGCCGTCCAAATCGCTGAACTGGACTCCGATACCGGCCTGACGCCCGCCTTGGGCGCCCCTTGGGGTGACCCAAACCACCCGGCCGGCAATGGGGAATTTCTCCGGTTCGTTCATAAGGGAAAGCAGCAGAAAGATCTCGTCGCCCAGTTGATAAGCCTTGTTGGTGGCGATGAACAGCCCGCCGTGTTTGACGAAGGGCATATAGGCGCTGTACAGGGCGGCCTTGTCCTTGAGGGTGACGGATACTATGCCCTGACGGGCGGGCATTGCCGTAGTTTGATCTGCCATGTAGGTAATCTCCTCTTGTCTAAGCGGAAGCAACAACCGTACCGGTTATATTCAGCCAGGATATTAGCACATCCTCCAATAAAAACTGGGGGTTGAGGGGGCGGCTGCTGAGCAGTAAGGCGCCCTGCACCTGATCCAGCAACCGGTATAGTGACTTGAGATCAAGCTGCGCGGCAATCCGCTTGAGGCGCTGTGCAAGATCCGGGTTGGCGAGATAAGGCGGTTCCACAGCATGACGCAGCCTTATCATGTCGCCGGTCCAGGACAACAACTGACTCAAGATTTCCGCCCCGGGCTGTTGTGACCACGCGGCGGCGACGGCCACCGGGTCGGCCTGTTGTTGCAGCAGGCGTTCCAGATCCGCAAGCAGGGCCAGTCTGTGTTTAAGCACGTCGCTCGCGGCAAGCGCCAGCGCAGTGAGTGGCGCACCGTGTGCGACGTCGAGCAATTCAGATGCATTTGCCGGTGGGCTTAATTGCGCGCTGAGCCAAGCGAGCGCCACGTCGCGCGGCGGTATTTCGAAGTGCAGGTTCTGGCAGCGGCTGCGGATCGTCGGCAGCAACAGCGCGGGAGTGTGACTGATGAGTATCAGCAGCGTTTGCGGAGGCGGTTCTTCGAGTGTCTTGAGCAGGCTGTTGGCGGCGGCGGCGTTAATCTGCTCGGCCGGGCTGATGAACGCAATCTTATAACCTCCGCCATGACTCTTGAGGGTCATCACGCGATTAAGCTCACGCACCTGGTCTATCTTGATGGGTTTGTCGCCGCCCTCCTCCGGCAATATCTGGAAAAAGTCGGGATTGTTGCCCGCGAGATACAACAAACAGTTACGGCATCGGCCGCATGGCCGGCTTTCTGAGTCAGGCTGCGTACACAGCAGGGACTGGGCAAAGACGTGCGCCAGATGCGATTTTCCGAGCCCGGTAGCGCCTTGGAAAAGCAGGGCGTGCGGCAGACGCCGGGCGTTGCGAAGAGTCTGTAGACGTTTCCAGAGAGGACGTTGCCAAGGATAAATATCCCGCTCGGATTGGGTCGAAGTTACCATGGTATTGTCATGATAATAATTTATCCATGGCCCGCTTGATCTGATGCTGCACCTGCGCGAGTTCACCGGAGGCGTCTATGATACGAAATCGTTGCGGATGCCGGTGCGCCTGGTCGAGATAAGCAGCCCGCACCCGTTCGAAAAACGCCGGATCCTCGCTCTCGAAGCGGTCGCGTGCGCTGCGTTGCGCGGCCCGTTCCAAGCCGAGCCGCACCGGGATATCCAGCAGCAAGACGATATCGGGACGCAGCTCGCCTTGCAGCCATTGCTCCAGAATCTCGATACGTTCGTGCGGGAGGCCCCGCCCGCCGCCTTGATAGGCATAGGTGGCTTCGGTGAATCGGTCGCACAGCACCCACTGCCCGCCGGCGAGCGCGGGACGGATTACCCGGGCAAGGTGCTCGGCGCGCGCGGCGAACATGAGCAGGGTCTCCGTCTCAACCGCCACGCCCTCCTGCCGATGCGCGAGCAGCAGGTCGCGGATCTCTTCGGACAAACCCGTGCCGCCGGGTTCGCGGGTGACGATGACCTGTTTGCCCGCATGGGTGAGCGTGTCACGAATATAGCCGATGCAGGTGCTCTTGCCCGCGCCTTCCACGCCTTCTATGGTGATAAAGCGGCCACGGCTCATGGTGTGTGCGGTTCCTGTTTGTGCGGATTCACCTGATACTTTTGTACCGCCTTGTTATGTTCTTCGAGGGTCTCCGAAAACGTGTGACTGCCGTCTCCGCGTGCGACAAAAAAGAGCGATTTTCCGCTTTCGGGATGCAGTACCGCATGAATAGAGGCGGCGCCCGGCAACGCGATGGGTGTGGGCGGCAGGCCGGCGCGCGTATAGGTGTTGTAAGGATTGTCGCGCTCCAGGTCGCGGCGGCGTAGATTGCCATCGAAATGGCTACCCAAGCCATAGATAACCGTAGGGTCGGTCTGTAATTTCATACCCGCCTGTAGACGCCGCAGAAATACTCCCGCGATAGCGGGGCGTTCGCTAGGCACGGCAGTTTCCCTCTCCACGATTGAGGCCAGGATCAAAGCCTCATAAGGTGTCTTGAGCGGAAGATTTGGATCGCGGTTGGCCCATTCTTTGTTCAGATACTCTTGCATCGCATGATAGGCGCGCTGGTAAAAATCGGAATCCGTGGCGCCCTTGGGAAAGTGATAGCTATCGGGATAAAAACGCCCCTCCGGGTGTTCACCGTTCCGTCCCAGGCGCTCCATAAGTTGCTGGTCGCTGAGTCCCGCGAGCGTCTGTTGCAAGGCCGGATGGCGCTGCACGGCCTCGCGGAATTGTTTGAAGGTCCATCCCTCCACAACCGTGAGCGAGTATTCCACAACCCGGCCCGCCACAAATTGGTCCAGCAACTCCAGCGGCGTCGTACCGGGAGTGATTTCATATTCGCCCATCTTGATCTGTTGCGCCCTCCCCTGCCACTGCGCCAGCCAGACCAGATAGTAAGGGTGCTGCAAGATACCGCGCTGGTGCAGGTCACTCGCGACGCCTTTCAGGCTGGTTCCGGCCTTGATTTCATAATGGAGGGGGCTGGCGCCTATGGCAAGCGGTGTATAGATAAAGTGCCGATATTCGATCACCATACCCGCCGCCAGCAGGGTAATGACGATGATGAGCAGCCCCAATGATCTTATAAAAAACTTTAACATTATACGCTATCACTTTGTATATGCTCATAAATTAGTGCTGTTATCGGTCCTGGTTTCAGCACTGCGCCGGCGATCTCGCGGATCGGCCATACGCGTATCAAACTATTACACAAAAAGCTCTCTTCCGCGGCTTGCACTTCGGCGAGTGTGAGGCGGGTGACGGTGCAAGGGATGGATAGCTTAGCCGCGATCTCGATGATACACGCACGCATGATGCCGGCCACACCGCTTGATGACAAATCAGGGGTGAGCAGCCGTCCCTCGTTCACGATGAAGAGATTACTCTGGGTGGCCTCGATAACGCTCCCTGTCTGATCCAACATCAGACCTTCGGGAATATCCGGGTCGTCCCACTCGTTGCGCGCCAGCACCTGTTCGAGCCGGTTAAGGTGCTTGATGCCGGCAAGCGACGGGTTGAGGCCCAAAGGTGTTTGGCAAATGCGCACGCGCACGCCTTCTTGCCAAAAGCGCTGAGGCCATTCAGGCCAGGGGTAACGCGCCACGATGCGGGTGGCGGGTGAGGCGTGAGGGGTGAGGGGTGAGGGGCGATAACCGCGACGGCCTGCGCCGCGTGTAATAATAATTTTGAGCACGGCTTGCTCAGCGCCATCACACACTTGTTGAGCTTCCGCGCGTAATAACGGGTAATCCGGCTGCGGGATGCCGAGCTTACTGCAACCCGAATTGAGCCGCAGCATGTGTCTGTCCCACAACAGCGGCACCCCGTTTTTCACCGCAATCGTCTCAAACAGGCCATCGCCATAGTGCAGACCGCGATCCTGTGCGCTGATCTGGTCTGTGGCTTTGCCGTTAACGAGCATCATGCTGCGGCTCCCAACGCTCGCAGCAGTCCGCGCGCCTTGGCGCGCGTCTCCTCCAGCTCGCGTTCTGGAATGGAATCCGCGACGATGCCCGCGCCTGCGCGCAGGCTGATCTGCTTGTCTTGTTTAACCAGCGTTCGGATCAGGATATTCAAATCCATACTGCCGTCGCGATTGAGATAGCCCATGGCGCCCGTGTAAGGGCCGCGTGCGGTCTGCTCCAGCTCGGCGATGATCTCCATACAGCGTACCTTCGGGCATCCGGTGATGGTGCCGCCCGGAAAAACGGCGCGGATCACCTGGCCGGGCGTGACGCCGGGCCGCAATCTCCCTGACACACTGGATACGATGTGATGCACATGGGCGTAACTCTCCGTCGTCATCAGCTCCTCCACGCGCACGCTGCCCGGCACGCACACCCTGCCCAGATCATTGCGTTCGAGATCAATCAGCATAATATGCTCCGCGCGTTCTTTGGGATGGGCTAACAGAGTCTGAATATCCGCCGCATCGGCGCCGTGATTCTCGCGCCTGGGCCGCGTGCCGGCTATCGGGCGGGTTGCTACGTAATCGCCTCGCACGCAGACTAGCCGCTCCGGAGAAGAGCTGATAATAGCGCTATCACCGTACACGGCCAAACCGGCAAACGGCGCCGGATTAGCTTCGCGTAAACGTTGATACACATCCGCTGCTGAGACAACTTGATGCAATTCACCACGCCATGCACGCGAGAGATTCACCTGAAACACATCGCCCTCGCGGATATAGCGCAAAATGCGCTGTACGCCGTTAAGAAAATCTTGTGGCGGCTCTTCCTGTAGCATCGTCTTGACCAAAGCAGGCTGACTTATGGTTGGCTTGCTCAGAGTTTGGACATCTGCTGTTATCGCTTCCAGCAGCTCAGGCCGCTCCGAGATGATGAAGGTTTTTTGCGCTACATGGTCGCGGATCACCGCCGCCGGAATGCGGGTGGCAAAGGCGATGGGTAGCGAGCTATTTGTGGCGGACAAGCGCAAGCTAGGCTCGATCTGCTCAGCCAGTTCATAGCCTAAATAGATAAACCACCCGCCCTGGAAGGGAAAATCACCCAGAGGGGCTATGGCGGTACGCTGCTCAGTCCACCAGCGGTCGAGGCGCCCTAAGAAATCCGCTTCACGCGGATCGTTAAGTGTCAGTGTCTCGCCGGGAAACGCGAACAGGATGTCATAACGCGCGCTCGATGTGCCGTGGACAACACTTTCCAGCAGATAGGGATAACGCGCCGGATTCAGCCGATGCAGCCCCAATAGATCAAACCACCCGGAAGGCAGTGTAGTAGTGAAGGGTGAATAAGTCATTTTGAAAAGCGACCCAGCGCGAGGAATTCAGATTTTGTCACATATGGAGTACTTCGTGAGAATTTTCGGGTAGCCGAAGGCCGGGGGATTTTATGAGAACGACGCGGGGATTTTAGCCGCCCCACCCCCCGTTCATAAAAATTTCATCTTGGCAGAGGATCTCAGACCCTTGCGCATAACGCTAATACCGATCAAATACTTAGCCCCCTCACTTAAATTCACTTCTCAACAAACTGGCAAGCCCGTCCGAAAAATCCCTCTTGACAATGCACAATCTCTTTGTGAAAGTCAGCATCAGGGAGACATGCCGTTTTAACATGTAGGGCCGAATTCATTCGCTCTGGGTTTATCCCCTCTCCCTCCGGGAGAGGGTAGGGTGAGGGGTAGGGCCGAATTCATTCGGCCATGAGCCAAGCGGCACAGCAGGGTGCGTTACACGCACCACTGTCTCGAACAGCCGAAGACATATCGAAAGGGGGATCGCATGCTGCAAAACACCACAACAACCCTAACGTCGGGGGGGGGGGGGGGGGGGGCCCCCCAGCCATGTCTAAGCCCCGCAGAGCACTGCATTTCCTGAGACCCCTTCTCTGTCTGTTACTGATCAGCAGCTCACTATTCACCAGTCCCAGCGTTTTCGCCCACCGCCAGATCTACACCGACCTTTTCAATCTTGGCGCCACACCCCCCACTCAATCCCAAAAGACCGTCAGCGTCGCCAACCTCAGCGGCAGCTTCATCCTCACCCTCCAAAACGGCGCCACCAACGGCGGCCAACGCATCAGCAGCGGCTCCGTCGAATTAAACGGCACGGTCATCCTCGGCCCCACCCAACTGACCTCCCAGGCCGGCGCCCTGCAAGTAGCCGTGACACTACAGGCCAGCAACACCCTCAAGGTCACCCTAAACAGTGGCGCGAGCAACGCCTTTGTAATCATCAGCCTGCTCCAGCACCTTACCGACACCACACCGCCCACTCTCACCCTCACCCAGCCCAGCAGCGGACAGGTATTCACCACCTCACCCATCACCGTCAGCGGCGCCGCCACCGACAACCTCTCCGGCATCAAGGACCTCTGGGTCAACGGCGTCCTCACCCCGCTCGTCAATGGCGCCTTCACCACCTCGCTCAGCTTGACCACTGCCTCGACGCGGGTCTCCCTCTACGCCAAGGACTATGAAGGCAACCTGGGCACCACCTACACCGACGTATTCCTCGACAGTGTACCGCCCACCATTAACATCCAAAGCCCCGCCGACGGGGCCATCGTCACCACCTCCACACTCTCCGTCAGCGCCGTCGCCTACGACGATGTAGGCTTCCCCAGCGTCACCCTCAACGGCCAACCCGCCGTGCGCGATGGAGACCTCGTCTCCGCCACCGTGACCCTGACCCCTGGGGCAAATACGATTACCCTCATTGCTACCGATGGGGTGGGGAGACAGACTACGGTTACTCGCACGGTGACCTACGATGCCGGCCCGCAACCGCCACCCGATCCTGCGACGGTAGCCCCGCCGGTGGATGCCACTGTGGCCAGCATCCTCTCCGAGACCACAAAATTTCTCTACAGCGGCAGCAGCCCCATCCAAACCGGTGTCGCACAAGGCGCCATACAGCCGTTGCGTGCCGCCGTGCTGCGTGGCAAAGTGCTCAACCGTGACAACACCCCCTTGTCAGGGGTGAAGATCACCGTCTTCAACCATCCCGAACTGGGCCAGACCTTAAGCCGCACCGATGGCATGTTTGACCTCGCCGTCAATGGCGGCGGACTCGTCACCCTCAACTACGAAAAGACCGGCTACCTGCCGGTACAGCGCCAGACCAACACCCCATGGCAGGACTACGTCGTCCTGGACGACGTAGTGATGATCCCCTTGGATAGCCAAGTCACGCCCATAAACTTAAGCGCCACCACACCCATCCAGGTCGCCCAAGGCAGCCCCGTCACCGACAGCAGCGGCATGCGCCGCGCCACCCTGCTGTTTAGCCAAGGCACCACCGCCACCACCGCCGGCGGCACAGTACTCACCAACCTCAACATCCGCGCCACCGAATACACCGTCGGCGCCAACGGCCCCAAGACCATGCCCGGCCCGCTGCCGCCCAGCAGCGGCTACACCTACGCCGTCGAACTCACCGCCGACGAAGCCTTAGGCCAAAGCATCACCTTCAGCAAACCGGTCTACACCTACGTCGAGAATTTCCTGAATTTCCCCATCGGCGGCATCGTGCCGGTCGGCTACTACGACAGAACCAAGGCCGCCTGGATTCCCTCCGCCAACGGCAAGGTCATCAAGATACTCAGCATCACCGCAGGGATGGCCGATCTCGACACGAATGGCGATGGTCTCCCCGATGATGCCGCCACCCTCACCGCCCTGGGCGTCACCGACGCCGAGCGCCAGAAGCTCGCTACTCTCTATCTCCCCAATCAAAGCCTGTGGCGGGTACCGATCACCCACTTCAGCCCTTGGGATTGCAACTGGCCGTACGGCCCACCGCCGGATGCGCGTGCGCCACAGTCTAAGCTCAAAAAAATCAAGGAGGACTGTCCTGATAAAAAGCAGGGCTCGATTATCGAGTGCCAGAACCAGACTCTAGGCGAACGGGTAGCCATCACCGCCATCCCCTACACCCTCAACTACCGCAGTGATCGGGTACCCGGCCGCAAAACAGAATACAGTTTGGACATTCCACTCAGCGGTGCCAGCATTCCTGGGAGCCTGAAACGCATTGATCTGGAAATCGAGGTTGCGGGCAGGCAATTTACCCAAAGCTTCACCGCCGCGCCCAATCAAAAATACAGCTTCACCTGGGACGGCAAAGACGCTTACGGCCGTACTCTGCAAGGGGATCAGCCGGCATTAGTGCGTATCGGCTATGTCTATGACGCGGTGTATCAGTCGCCAGCACAGCTTGTCCAAAGTTTTGCGGCCTTTTCAGGAATACCCATTACCGTCAGTCGTGCCCGTCAAGAAATTACGTTATGGCAAGCATCTCAATCCACACTCGGCGTGTGGAACGGCGCGAGACGTTCTGGCATTGGTGGCTGGAGTCTGGATAACCATCATGCCTACGATCCCACCGGCAGGGTGCTGTATCTAGGCAGCGGCGAGCGGCGCTCCGCAATAACCTCAAGTATCATCACCACCGTGGCGGGGAACGGCACAGGTGTATTTTCTGGTGACGACGGCCCCGCCGTGCAGGCCGGTCTTGCCAGTTCGGTAGCAGTCGCTGTGGCGGCGGATGGCAGCGTCTACATTGC